>CAZOSR010000071.1:0-8548 GCA_964582445.1 uncultured Coriobacteriaceae bacterium
AGGCGATGCACCGCCAGATGAAGGCCGAGCGCACCCGCCGCGCCGTCATCCTCGAGGCCGACGGTGACAAGCAAGCCGCGATCACCCGCGCCGAGGGCTCCAAGCAGTCGGCGATCCTCGAAGCCGAAGGCCAGGCAGAGGCGATCAAGCGGGTGGCCGAGGCGGACAAGTTCCAGAAGCTCACGGTGGCCGAGGGCGAGGCGCTCGCCATCAAGAGCGTGTTCGGCGCCATCCATGAGGGCGACCCCACCAACGATGTCATCGCCATCCGGTACCTGGAGGCGTTGAAGTCGGTGGCCAATGGTGCGGCCAACAAGGTCTTCTTGCCGATGGAGGTCTCCGGCATCCTCGGCAGCATCGGCGGGATTGCCGAGCTGTTCAAGGAGAAGGGCGAATAGGGTGAGACGATAGGGGTCGCCGGACTCAGACAGTCCTCATCCCGAAGAAGGGCCGCTTTGGCGGCCCTTCTTCATTGCGGAACTCGCCGGCGTACCCCCACCGCCTCACCCTGCGGATCGCGGGCGGGTCGGAGGCGCGCGGCACCCCTTCGATCAGGCCTACAAGTCGCCGGGCGCGATTGCGGAAGTCGTCCCCAGCACACACCGGACGCGTAACCAGGCGCAGGCTACCGGAGCTGCGACATCGGGTGGCAGTTGAGACAGAGGTCGTCGTTCTCCTCCACGAGCATGTTCTCGTTCTGCGTCTCGTGCGGGAAGTTGTGAAAGAGAGGGTTCGTGGTGCCGGGGTCTACGGGATCCCAGGTCTTCGTGGTGTCATTCCACTCCACGCCGTCTGCATACCGCGTGGTGTACGGTGCGACAGTGGCAGAACCATCTGCCGCCAGCTCCCCTGCCTCGCGAGTATCCTCGTGGCACTGCTGGCAGATCGGGTAGTGTCCGTCCTGCCCCTCTGCCCCCGTCGTGCGTGGCCAGGGCATCAAGAACCCCCGATTACCCGTGTCGTTGGTGAAAGTGACGATGTGCGGCAGGATCTCCCCGTCCGCCTTCGCTGTGCCTGCCAGACGCCCGGGCATCGTTCCATGAGTGGACAATGCGCTGTCGAGCACGGCGAGCCGATCGTAGACGAAACGGGTGGAGTCAGTCGGCCATGTGGCCGCGCTCTCGACCGGATGGTTGTGGACTACGCCACCAGAAGCGCGACCCGCGTGACAGCCAAGACACCAGTCCGAGCCGTACTCGTTGACAGCACTTGCTGAACCGATCGGTGACCGTCGCAGCAATCTGGATGATGTGCGGGGCGGAAGGCCCTGTCGTATCCTACTTCGCTCGCCCAGGAACGGATCCACAACATCGGCGCCGTGCGGACTGTGGCAGTCGGTACAGATGAGCGCATCGCCGGACCCGCTGAAGTCGCGGGCCATCCCACCCCCGCTCGACGGATCGCCTCCCGGGACGAGCGCGGTGACATCGATGGCGTGCCCGCCGCCAGCCTCCTCGCCCGTCTGGTTGTAGATCGTTCGGTACACGCCCCAACCGCCGGTACCGTCGTGGCACATCTTGCACGTGTCCACGATCGTTGCGCCTCGCAACAGAGCCCTGGCACCCGCGGGAGCCCCGTGCACCTCATGACAGTTGGCGCACTTGCTGGTGGTTGTGGTGTAGCCAGAATGCGGGCCGCTCCTCTCGGTATACGTGTAGCCAGGCCCAGTGGCTTTCCCATCGAATGCTGCGCCGTGGCAGTCCACGCAGACTCCACCCGCAGGGTTGTCTGCGACTGTGGGCACGACAACATGGCACGTTGTGCACCCGAGCGGCGGAGTCCAGCCCATGGTGTTGGGTTCCTGGTAGGCGAGCGCCAACGACGGCGCGAACCACACAGTCGCCAACACGCAGGCAAGGAAGAAGACACGCGCGCAGACAACACGCGCGCGCGAAGAACGCGTGCGCTCCAACCGTTCCCCCTTTGTGATATCGAATCCCGCTGTGGAGTGATTCTCCGCGACGAACCTGAATCCTTCTGAAGCTCTCTAAATACTAGGCTGTCGCGGTCACGAACAGCATCCCGTCGCGGATCTCCAGTCTGTGGGTCCTGACATCCGCGCCAGGGTGGTCGGTAGCACCGGTGCGCACATCGTATCGCCATCCGTGCCACGGACACACCACCGTGTGTCCGTCGAGCACGCCGTCAGCAAGCGGACCGAATGCATGAAGGCATACGTTTGACAGTGCATAGAAGTCGTCGCCCACGCGGGCGAGAGCGATGTCGCGCTTCCCCACCTTCACGTGCCGTAGGGAACCTGGCGGCATCTCGTCAACGCGGCACACAGGCACCTCGACGCTGGCACCCTTCTCCGGCTCATCGATCACGCCGAGCAGCTCTGCGCCATCTTCAACGTCGTTTGAGATGAACAACCCGCACCAGCACTTGCGCATGGCCGCGAACTGCACGTTGTGGAACGGGATACACGGGCACACGATACGTGCGTCCTCTTTGGGATCGCCTGTACGCATGCGGCACGGACAGTACACGTCGCCCGTGGCGTCAAGGATCTCGATCTCCGAGGCGAGTACCTCGTCGACGAACCACCCCTCGGTGTTGAACTTGTAGCCGAGACTCGCCGCGAACGGCCCCATGTAGGCCTTGAGATCGTCGATGGTCGTGCCGGGAGCGAAGCGCCTGCGCACGGGACGATCCTGCCGCGCATTCACAGGCCCAAACGCTCCTTCATGGCAGCCTTGTTGAAGCCGACGATGACCTCGTCGTCCACAACGAGCACCGGAAACGATGTGCCGCCGGACAGGTTCTTCACGTCGGCAACGACCACCGTGCGTTCATCGCCCTCAAGCAGGTCGACGTCGATGACGTCGTACTCCACGTCGTTCTCATCCAGGTACTTCTTCGTCATCCGGCAGTACGGGCATGTCGAGAGCGCGTAGAGCATGACTGTCATCGCTGCCTCCGATTCGTGAGGGTTCGCTTATCAGGATACGCGACCGGAGCGGTCGGTCCCGGCCCCACCTTCTCCGGCTCCGGCTTCGTCGACCTCATCGAGCTCCGTCTCGATCTTGCGCCAGTGGTACACGTAGAGCGGGCCGGCGATCACCACCAGCGCGATATTGCCGACAAGGTTGAGTACGCTCTGGCGCTGCTGCTGGGCTTGCTGCAGACGTTGCTGTTCTTCGAACTCGGCCTCGGTGAGATCCGACTCGCCCTTCACTCTCATGTACGGGTCGAAGTACGCGCCCGGATCGGGGTAGAAGAGCTCCACCGCGGTGCGCACGGTGCCGGCGGCGCCGACGATCACCATGATGAGCGTGATGAGGCATACGAGGTACAGGTAGATATTGCGGAGTGACCACCGCGCGTCGTTCATGCTGGCTGTCCTCTCACACCGCTGCGGGCTGAAGTGGCTCTGGACGCAGGTCCTTCTCGGACTCGATCTTGCGCCAGTGGTAGAGGTAGATCGGTCCGGCGATGAACACGTAGGACAAGCTGCCAACAAGCGAGAGCACCGCGTACCTGAGTGTGGAGTCCTGCTGGACTTGCTGCTGGCGGTCCCACTCCTCGTCGGAGTACATAGGCTCGCCGTCAACATCCACGGGGCGTTCCATGTAGTACCCCGGATCAGGGTAGACCAGGTCCACCACAGCTCTGACAGCCGTCGCTGCACCCACGATCACCATGATCAGGGTGATGAGGCACACAACGTACAGATAGATGTTTCGCAGCGACCAGCGGCTGCTTGCCATTGGTGCGCTCCTTCCGTGTCGCCAGCCGGACTACGTAGCTGTATCGATACTGTATTCCCCGCACGTGTCATTGACACGCGTTACAATCGCCACCATGTCATCACACCAGACACCTCTGGCGCCATGCGCCTGATAATCCTCGCATCGGGCTCCTCCGGCAACGCCGCCCTGATCGAGTCTGGAGGCCGTGCCGTCCTGCTCGATGCCGGCATCTCGGCCCGGGAGACGCTGCGGCGCATCACCGTTGCGAACGTACTCGACGCGCGGGTGGAGGCGATTCTGCTCACGCACGAGCACTCCGACCACGTTCGCGGTGTGCGGGTGCTCGCTCGCAAGCTGGGCGTTCCGGTGATTGGCACGGCAGGCACGCTGCAAGCGCTTGCGGAGACACTTGCTGACGTGCCCGAGATGGCACCGATCGAACGCCGAGACCGCATCTCGCTCGCGGGCATGCGCATCGCCTCATTCCCGACCGCCCATGATGCCGCCGAATCGTGCGGCTACAGCTTCGAGAGCCGTCGCGGTCATCGGATTGTGATCACCACTGACACCGGGGTGGTCACACCGGAGGCGCTCGAGGCCCTCGCCGGCGCGCACGTCATCGGCATCGAGGCGAACCACGACCCGCTGATGCTCGAAGCGGGCCCCTACCCTCCATTCCTCACGCACCGGATCGCAGGTACCAACGGTCACCTCTCCAACGAAGCGGCGGCCAGCGCGCTGCGGTCGGCTGGCTGGAGGGGGCTCTCGCAGGTATTCGCGCTGCATATCTCGGAACAGAACAACACGCCTCAGAGAGCACGCGGAGCGCTCGTGCGCCCCCTCGCCGCGCACGGTGCGGTCGCGCTCGATACGGTAGCGCGTGGCGAGATCGCGGGCTGCTCGATCTGATGGCCGAGGGCGCGCTGGTTGCGCCCGTCGAGCCGCAAAGCCCACTCTAGAACTCGATACCCTTGCGGGCAGGCACGCCGCGATCGAACGGGTGCTTCACGAGCGTCATCTCGGTCACGAGATCGGCCCGCTCCACGATGGCGTCCGGGGCCCCTCTGCCGGTGATCACGACCTCAGTCGCCGGCGGACGCGCATCGAGCACCGCAAGCACGTCGTCAGTCTCCACCAGGTCGTAGCGCATCGCGACGTTGAGTTCGTCCATGACCACGAGGTCGTACTCCCCGCCCGCGAGCACGTCTCTGGCGAGGGCCCATGCGGCGTCAGCAGCCGCGCGGTCATCGTCGTGGATACCGGAGCCGAGGAGTCCTGTGGAGCGCTCTGCCGGGCGCTCGACACGCACGCCAAGCTGCTCGAGCATCGCGAGTTCGCCCGAACGTGCGCCACCCTTCACGAACTGGATGAACGCAACGCGCAGACCTGAACCCACGGCCCGCACCGCCAGACCCACCGAGGCGGTCGTCTTACCCTTGCCATCGCCCGTATACACCTGTATAAGTCCGCGCTCGCGCTCCGCCATCACGCCTCCGCTCTACTGCAGCGCTCGATGGCGCTTGGCACATCTGCTTCCGAGTCTACCCGCTGCGCACCCTTCTGGAGTGCACGCTCCCAAAGGGCGCGCGCCTTGCCATGCGCATAGTCACGCTCGTCGTCCATATCACCTACAAGCACCAGCGGACGATCGGACTCGAGCGCGGCGCGCAGGTTGGGCAAGTTCGCGCTGCCAAAAGGTGTCTCACACACGACCACGCAGGCGCATGTGGCGTATTCCGCACACACACCGCGTTCGACCGCCTCGTCCACCTCTCCGAATGCGGGCAGCTCGGCCATACCGGCATCCACTGCTTCGGCGACAGCATGATCGATGTCGCCACGATTGAGGGCTCCCGCGTAGAGCGGGTGTCCCGCAAGCGCGAGTCGACGCATCACCCCGGCGCCAGCACCGGAGCCGCACACCAGGCCGATTCTCCGACCGGTCACTGCCGGCGCAAGATCGGCGCCACGCACAACCGGCGTGATGGCCACACTCCCCGTCACAGGATCGGTGCGCACAACGGCGCGCACCCCGAACACACTCGAGATGACCTGGGCATCGAGCGCTTCGCCCGGCGCTGCCGGCGGGGTGACACCGCCGTCGGCCACTATGCTTATGCGGTCTGCATAACGTGCGGCCAGGCCGAGATCGTGGAAGACGCCTACCACGGCGAGTCCGCCGTCGGCCAGCGTCCGCACGAGTTCTAGCACCTGGAGCGCGTGGTTGAGATCAAGATGGCTCGTGGGTTCATCCAGCAACAGCACACGTGGCTGCTGCGCGAGTGCCTGAGCGAGCGTGAGACGCTGGAGATCGCCGCCAGAGAGCTCGTCAACCGGGGTCTCCGCCAGGCGCGCCGTATCGGTATGCTCCATCACATCGCTCACGACCGATGCATCAGCTGCTCCGAGCGCCGCGAGTCTGCCGAGGTGCGCGTGACGACCCATCTCAACATACGCGCGCGCCGTGAACGAGAAGGTGGCCGACTGAGTCTGCGGCACAACGCCCACGATGCGAGCACGCTCGCGCTCGGACATGCGCACGAGCGATGCACCGCCGAAGGTGATGTCGCCCGCGCTCACCGTGGCACCTCCGGTGATTGCACGCAGGAGCGTAGACTTGCCCGCGCCGTTGGGGCCCACGAGCCCCACGAACTCACCGGGTGCGACAACGAAGCTGACGTTGCGCACGATAGTGCGCGCGCCGTACCCGATCGAAGCGCCGATGTACTCGAGCGCTCCCGTCGAATCGCGCCGATCGGGCGCGCTCATCGCGTGCGCTCCTTCCGCAGTAAGATCCACAGGAAGAACGGGCCACCGGCGAGCGCGGTCACGATGCCCACGGGAATCTCCACCGGCGCGAGAACCACGCGCGCGAGCAGGTCGGCCACCACGAGCACGATCGCGCCGGCGAGCACCGACGCCGGCAACAGCAGCCGGTGCCGGGGACCGAGCGCAAGACGCACCATGTGCGGCGTCATCAGACCGATGAAACCGATAAGGCCCGAGACCGACACGGCGCCCGCGACCACAAGAGATGCCGAGGCGAGTGCCAGCATCTTGAACCGCTCCACCGATACGCCGAGTTGCCCGGCGCGCTCATCGCCGAGCAGCATGAGGTCGAGCTCGCGGTGGTAGAGCGCGGGCACGACCGAGCCGATCGCGAGCATCATGCCAAGCGACACCACGTGCTCCCACGAACGGTTCTGCAGGCCACCCATCATCCAGAAGACCACGCTCGACATCTGTTCGCGGTCGAGAACGAGCAGGAACGACGTGAGCGCCGAAAGGATGTACGAGACGGCCATGCCTGCCAACAACAGCGAAGTGGGGTCGAGCCTGCCGCGACGCGACGCCAGCCGCACCACCAGCAGCATCGTGAGACCCGCGCCCAGGAACGCGCCCACCGGCACACCGATCGCGCGCATCATGTAGCTCGTCCCCAGCACCATCATGGCCACCGTGGCGCCGAGACCCGCACCCGAGGATACGCCCAGGATGTACGGGTCGGCGAGCGGGTTGCGGAAGAGCGCCTGGTAGAGCACACCCGCGAGCGCAAGCGCGGCCCCCACCAGCGCCGCCAGCACTACGCGGGGTAAGCGCAGATCGAGCACCACCGCGTCGGAGAGCATGCGCTCACCGCTGCCGAGGAAGTGTGCCACCGCCCTCACGACCTCCCCCGGCGAGATCGGCACGGCCCCGAACGCCACACCCGCGATGATTGCGAGCACGAGCGCTGCGGCGAGCCCCGCGAGTACGAGGACCGTGCGCGATCTGCCGGGAGCGGGCGTCATGACTACTGGCCGAACACGTCGGGATGGAGCGCCTCGGCGATCTGCCGAATACCTTCGGCCACACGCGGACCGGGGCGGCTCACCAGGTTGTCGTCGAGCAGGTACACACGCTCGTTGGCGACGGCAGAGATCTGGCCGAAACCAGGTCTGCCCGCGATGTCGCTCGGCGAACTCATCGAGCCCATCGTAGCCAGGTAGACGTCGGGATCCGCCTGTACGAGCTGCTCGACCGAGTACGCAACATACCCCGCCTCGGAGACGATGTTCTCGCCACCCGCGTGCTCGATGAGGTCGTTCAACAACGTGCCAACGCCCGCAGTGAAGAGCGGGTCCTGCGCAATCTCGAGGAAGCAGAGAACGGGCGCACCCTCCACCTGCTCGGCGATGTCCTCGACCTGCAACTCCATTGAGCTCACGGTCTCAGCCGCAGCTTCGGCCTCGCCGATCACAGCGCCCACGATCGTGATGGCCGCATACACCTCATCGAGGGACTGCGGGTCGATCGCCACCACCGACGCTCCAAGTGCCTCAAGCTGCGCGATCGCCTCGGCCTGCACACCGGTGGTGAGCAGCACAATGTCGGGATCGAGCGCCGCGATGGCCTCGAGGTTGGGACCGACGAAGTCGCCCACCTTCTCAATGTCGGCCACCTCGGCGGGGTAGTCACAGAACGTGGTGACGCCCACGAGCCGGTCGAGCGCACCGAGCTCGGCGACGATCTCGGTGTTGGCGGGTGCCAGGCTCACGATGCGCTCGGGCTTCGCGGCGATGGTCACCTCGCGACCTGCGTCGTCGGTTATGGTCACCGGGAATGCCGCCTGCGGCTCCTCGGCCGCCGGCTCCCCCGCCGACTCGCCCGCGCATCCCGTGAGCGCCCCGAGGGCGAGCGCTGCAGCGAGCAGCAGCGCGGTGATTCGTACCTGTCGTGCCATGGTTCCTCCTCGCGTCTCCTACCTGCACTTCGGCCGAAGTACTGACGCGCCTCGAACGCAAAGAGACCCACGCCGATATGGCGGGGTCTCCGTGTTCGAGGTCTCGGTCTCGAAGCGCTGGCTCGAGCGCTGC
>CAZOSR010000072.1:0-8482 GCA_964582445.1 uncultured Coriobacteriaceae bacterium
ACGGTGGAGGTCTACGTGATGGCGCCGGCGACCGCAGCGCCGGTAGGCCAGTGAGTACTCGACGGGGAGGTGACTGCGATGTCCGATGAGCAGATGACAGCCACTCCGGCAGCCGGGTCGACGGGCTCCGCCGACGAGGCTAAGAAGCCGGGCTTCTTCTCCACACCCACGGGCCGGATCCTCGGCATCGTGGGGGGCCTCGTGGTGCTGGGCGTGATCGCGGGTATCGCGGCGACGATCTTCCTTACAAGCATTGCGGGCGATGTGGCTGATGACCTGCTGACACCACCTGTTGCGCCTGCGGAGACGTCCGATGACGCTGCGGACACCGTGGAGGTTGCGGCTCCGGCCACGGAGGTGGCGTACAGCCAGGTCTTCACGTTCCGGAACATATTCGAGCCGCTGCTGAAGCCGCTGCCGGAGCCCTCGGCACCGACTTCCCCGACGGCCACACCGAGCACCACTGACACCGAAACGCCGTACGCGCAGGGTGTGCTGTATCTGACCGGCATCGAGACGGTCGATGGCGTTATGAAAGCGGTGCTGAGCTACAACGGTCAGACATATACGCTGGGCCCCGGCGAGGGCATTCCCAACACCCCCTGGGAGGTGTTCAGCGTATCCTCGAGCAGCGTGACCATGTTGTACGGAGATGTCCGCGTGACGCTGGCAGTGGGTCAGGGTATCTCCAAATAGGGTCCCGTGTGATCGTGTCTCTTCCGGGCGTCGCATCCGCGGCGCCCGATGCGTTTGGGGCGGAGCTGCTCGTGTGGGGGTCCTGCCCATCGTCCCCTGCACGTGCGCTAGAATCGCAGGTATCACCACGGGAGGGAGTTGCCAGGTGCGGTACACCACAGCAGGCGAATCGCACGGCCCCGGGCTCATCGCCATCCTCACCGATGTGCCAGCGGGCATCACGCTGGATCGCGCGACGATCGACCTGGATCTTGCCCGGCGCCAGCAGGGGTACGGTCGCGGAGGGCGCATGGCGATCGAGCGGGATGCAGCCGAGGTCCTTGGAGGCGTCCGCTTTGGCCGCACGATGGGCAGCCCTGTTTCGATCCTTGTCCGCAACCGCGATGCCGCCAACTGGATGGCGGCTATGGATCCGTGGGGGTCCGGCGAGGGCGTAGAGTCCGTGACCGCGCCGCGCCCGGGTCACGCCGATCTTGGAGGCGTGCAGCGCACGGGCTCGACTGACGTGCGGGATATCCTGGAGCGTGCGAGCGCGCGGGAGACGGCAGCGCGTGTCGCGGCAGGTTCGGTGGCGAAGGCGTTCCTGGCTGCGCTCGGCGTGTCGGTACGCTCCTGGGTGGAGCGCATTGGCGACGTATCCACCGGGCCGCTCGATCCAGAGGCGGTCGATGCAGCTGCCGTGGCGGCGAGCGATGTATCGTGCCCGGATGCCGGAGTCTCCTCACGTATGCGTTCGGCGATCGACGCCGCTCGCGAGGCGGGGGAGAGCCTCGGCGGCGTCTTCGTGGTAAGCGCCGATGGGCTGGTTCCGGGTATGGGCGGCTATGCCGAGGCCGGATCCCGGCTCGATGCCCGTCTGGCCGGTGCGGTCATGTCCATCCCCGCGATCAAGGGCATTGAGTTCGGCGACGGCTTCGCTGTAGGCGCCCGGCCTGGCTCGCAGGTGCACGACGAGATCGTCGCTGACGGCAGTGGACGTCTGCGCCGCGCCACCAACCGTTCCGGCGGTATCGACGGCGGCATGGCCACAGGTGAGCCGTTGATACTCCGCGCGGTCATGAAGCCGATTCCCACGCTGATGCGCCCGCTTAAGACTGTGGACATCGGTTCCGGTGAGATTGCTGATGCGGCGCGTGAGCGTTCTGACGTGTGTGCCGTGCCCGCTGCTGCCGTGGTGGCCGAGGCCGAGGTGGCGCTCGTCTTGGCCGATGCATACCAGGACCTCTTCGGCCGCTCCTCGCTCGAGGACATCAAGCGCTCACTTGCCGCCTACAGCGAGAGGATCGGCTGGTGAGCCACGTCTTCCTGACGGGTTTCATGGGTGCCGGCAAGAGCACCGTTGGCCGTCTTGTAGCCGAACGGCTCGGCAGGCCCTTCGTCGATCTGGACGCGGTCATCGAAGAGCGTGAGGGGGCCACGGTCGCGGACCTGTTCCGCCAGCGTGGTGAGGACGGGTTCCGCCTGGCCGAGCATGACGCTCTGGCCGCGCTTGGTGCGCATCCTGATTCGGTCATCGCAACAGGTGGCGGGGTGGTCCTTCGCGAGGACAACAGGGTCGTGCTCTCGCAGCTTGGCACCGTGGTCTATCTGGCGGTCACTCCAGAGGAAGCTCTTGCCCGCCTGGGTGATGCAGCCGACCGTCCTTTGCTTGCAGGTGCGGGTCTTCCAGCGGCCCGCGCCATTCTTGATGCACGGTTGAACCTCTATACGACGACCGCGGACGCGGTTGTCGAGACCGTCGGGCGTGCGGCCGAGGCCGTTGCGGCGGATGTGGTAGCCGGTGTCGGCGCATCCGCCACCCGGGGAGAGCGGCACATTCGCATTGCATCAAACGCGGGTGTCCACGACGTCGTCGTTGGTACGGGTGTGGTCGAGACGTTGGGCGACCGTGTCCGTGCGACGCTTGGCGCGTCGCACGCCCTGCTTGTGAGTGACGAGAACGTGTTCGGACTCCTGGGGAAGTCGGTCGCCGCATCGCTTGAAGCTGCGGGCTTCCGCGTGAGCACCTGTGTGGTCCCTGCGGGAGAGTCCTCCAAGTCCTGGTCGTACGCCGGTCGCTTGCTCGAGGAGTTCGCAGCGCACGGCGCCGATCGCAGTGCGTGCGTAATCGCCTTGGGAGGTGGCGTCGTAGGTGACCTCGCAGGCTTCTGTGCGTCCGCGTACATGCGCGGCATCCCGGTAGTCCAGGTGCCCACTACGCTTCTCGCCCAGGTGGACAGTTCCATCGGTGGCAAGACAGGCGTGGATCTTCCGGCTGGCAAGAATCTCGCCGGGGCCTTCTGGCCGCCGGCGTTGGTGGTCTCCGACACAAGCGTGCTTGCCACGCTTCCTGCCGCTGAGTGGACGAACGGACTCGTTGAGGCGGCAAAGAGCGCCCTGCTTGAAGGCGAAGAGGCCCTTGGGCGCTTCGAGTCACGCGTGGCAGGCCTTCTAGAACGGGATCCCGCGACCGTCGTAGGCGCGGTGACCGAAGCGGCCGCATTCAAGGCGGGCGTGGTCTCGACCGACCTGCGCGAAGCGGGCGTACGCGAATGCCTGAACCTCGGCCACACCCTCGGCCATGCCCTCGAGGTGACAGCCGGATACGGCAGGCTGCCGCACGGACTTGCGGTCGCCGAAGGCATTCGTTTCGCAGCGGCGCTCGCAGAGCGCGTGCAGGTGGCATCTCCGGAGTTGACCGCGCGGGTGGCGAGGCTGCTGGATGCGATCGGTGCCTCCCGTGGCGTGTTCCTCGATACTGTCGGCGCTGCTGCGTCCGGGTTGACCCCTGAGGGCCTGCTGCATGCGATGAAGTCTGACAAGAAGACGCGCTCTGGTGTGGTGCGCTTCGTGCTGCTGGAGCGCCCCGGTCTGTGGCGAGCGGCCCCGGTGGCCGACGATGTCGTGCTGGACGCACTCGCAACCTGGCGAGCCGCCCTGAACGGGGAGGTCTGAGATGCTGCGCATCCTGGTGCTTAACGGCCCTAACCTGAACCTTCTCGGTGTGCGTGAGCCCGAGGTCTACGGTTCGCAGACGCTGGACGACATCGAAGCGATGGTCGCCGCTGCAGCGGCGGATCGTGGAGTGAGCGTGTGCTTCTTCCAGTCTAACCACGAGGGGGCACTCATCGATCGACTGCACGAGGCAATGGGTGACTGTGACGGCGTGGTGTTCAACCCGGGCGCCTATACGCATTACTCGTATGCGTTGCGGGATGCGATCGCGTCCACGGGTCTGCCGGTGGTCGAGGTGCATCTGAGTGACATCAGTGCCCGCGAGGAGTTCCGGAAGACCAGCGTCCTCGCCCCGGTCTGCATCGGACAGATCGCGGGCCTCGGCGGTGCGTCGTATACGGAGGGCCTTGCACTGCTCGTGGACCATATCCAGAAGGAGGCCGAATGAACGTCTCTGGCAGAATCGCCGCGCTCCGTCGGCAGATGACAGATGAGGGTATTCCCGCTGCGATCGTGAGCACCGTGGCGAACCTGCGTTACCTGACCGCGTTCGACGGCGTGATCGATGAGGGCATCAACGGGGCATGCCTTATCACCGAGGACGTCAGCCGTTTCTATACCGACATGCGGTATGCCGATGCCGCCAGGGCCGCCGCCGAGGGCGGCCCGTGGGAGGTCGGCATACAGCGCGAGAATCTCTACATCGAGATCTGCGACGATCTGCACGACCTGGGCGTATCGTCGCTCGCCGTTGAGTCGAGCGTGCCCTACGGTCGCTTCAAGTTCATCTCCGAGCAGTTCAGAGGAGCGGTCCGGGTCACCGATCACCTGGTAGAGGAGTTCCGTCAGGTCAAGGAGGCCGAGGAGATCGAGCGCATCGCCTCGGCGGCCTCGATCGCGGACCGTGCGTTCGGGTCCATGCTCGAGTTCATCCGCCCGGGCGTGACCGAGGCGGAGATCGCACTGGAACTCGAGTTCACCATGCGTCGCAATGGCTCGGAGGGCATGCCGTTCAGCCCCATCGTGGCGTCGGGCCCCAACGGGGCTCACCCGCATGCGATTCCCGGTCCCAGGGTGATCGAGAACGGCGATTTGATCGTGCTCGACTTCGGTGCGCGCGTCGGCGGGTACTGCTCTGACATGACCCGTACGGTGTGTGTGGGATCCGCGAGCGACGAGCAGCGCCGCCTCTACGACGCGGTGCTCGCCGCCAACGAGGCCGGGCTCGATGCGGTCTGCGCGGGCCGTCCTTGCGTAGATGTGGATCGCGCCGGCCGCGACGTGCTTGTGGAGCGCGGTCTTGGCGACGTGTTCACCCACGGGATCGGCCACGGTGTCGGTTTGGACATCCACGAGCTGCCGACCCTCGGGCCCCGGAGCACTCACTCGCTGCTGAACCACGCGATCGTGACCGTGGAGCCCGGCGTGTATGTCGAGGGACTCGCGGGTGTTAGAATCGAAGACCTAGTGGTGGTTGAGGAAGGCGGATACCGTCGACTCACCAACTCCCCGAAGGAACTCATCGAGATCTAGGAAGGCTCACCAGATGGCTGTCTCCACCAACCAGTTCAAGACCGGCATGTGCATCATGTACAACGACAAGATGTGGATCATCGTCGACTTCCAGCACGTCAAGCCCGGCAAGGGCGGCGCGTTCGTCCGCACCAAGCTCAAGGAGCTCAAGACGGGCCGTGTGAACGAGATCACGTTCCGTGCAGGCGAGAAGGTCGACGACGTCCGCGTCGAGCAGAAGCGGCTGCAGTACCTGTACAGCGACGGTGCGGCGTACCACTTCATGGACACCGAGAGCTACGAGCAGTTCGAGATCCCGGCGGACTTCGTGGGCGATGCTGCCAAGTGGCTCAAGGAGAACGACGAGGTGCAGGTGGTCTATGCCGGTGGAGAGATGATCGGCGTGGAACCTCCCATGTTCGTGGAACTGCAGGTCACTGAGACCGATCCGGGTTTCAAGGGCGATACGGTCCAGGGCGGCACAAAGCCAGCCACCCTCGAGACCGGCGCTGTCGTCCAGGTGCCGATGTTCGTGGAGCCTGGTGAGACGCTCAAGATCGACACCCGCGACGGATCCTATATCACCCGCGTCTAGCGTCCGGTATACTGTTCCGACCAACCGCGCCATCAGGGACGACCCTCGTGGCTGCTTACGCCTACACGCCGAAAGGACGGTGCGATGCGACCGGTCAAGATCACCGACACGACGCTGCGCGACGCCCACCAGTCGCTGTGGGCTACACGCATGGAACTCGGCGACATGCTGCCCGTGTTGCCCAAGATGGACCGGGTCGGCTACTGGTCGCTTGAGGTGTGGGGTGGAGCGACGTTCGATGCCGCACTGCGCTTCCTGGACGAGAATCCGTGGGATCGGCTCCGCATCATCAAGCAGCACTGTCCCAACACACCTCTGCAGATGTTGCTGCGCGGACAGAACCTCGTCGGCTACAAGCACTACAGCGACGAGATCGTCGACCGGTTCGTCAAGGCGTCGCATCGCAACGGGATCGACGTCTTCCGTGTCTTCGACGCGCTCAACGATATCCGCAACGTCGAGCCGTCGGCGCGGGCGATCAAGGAAGCCGGCGCGCACTTCGAAGGTGCCATCTCCTACACGGTGAGTCCGGTGCACACCCTCGATTCCTACACGGAGTACGCGCTCAAGCTGAAGGATCTCGGCGCTGACACGATCTGCATCAAGGACATGGCTGGAATGCTCACACCGTACCGGACCGAGAAGATGGTCCGTGCGCTCAAGGATGAGGTCGGCCTGCCGGTGCACGTGCACTGCCACTACATCGGCGGCATGGCGCCCATGAACTACCTGAAGGCCGCCGAGGCCGGTGCCGACATCATCGATACGGCAGTGGTGGCGCTTGCTTTCGGCAACAGCCAGCCCGCAGTCGAGATGATCGTCGCCGCGCTCAAGGAGAGTCCCTATGACAGCGGCCTCGATCTGGACCTGCTCTTCGAGATCGCTCAGTACTGGGAAGACATACGCCAGGCGAAGGGTCTCAAGCGCGGCGTCACGTCACTGCTACACATGGAGGTCTTCAGCCATCAGGTTCCGGGCGGCATGATGAGCAACTTCATCAGCCAGCTCGAACTGCAGAACGCCAAGTCGCGACTCCCCGACGTGCTCGCGGAGGTGCCGCGCGTGCGTGCGGAGGTAGGCTATCCGCCGCTCGTGACACCGATGTCGCAGATCGTCGGTACGCAGGCGGTCATCAACGTGCTCACCGCAAAGCGCTGGTCGGTCGTCCCTCAGGAGATGAAGGACTACGTGCGCGGTCTGTACGGCAAAGCACCGGGTCCGATGGATCCCGATATCGTCTCCAAGGTGCTCGGTGACGCCGAACCGCTTCCCGATGATGTGCGTCCCGGTTCGCTCGTGAAGACGACCTACGACCAGGTCGCCGCCGAGATCGGGGATCTTGCGAAGGACGAGGAAGACGTGCTGATGTACGCGCTCTTCCCCAATGAGGCGCGGGCGTATCTCGAGAAGCACCGCCAGGGCGCCGAGGGCGCCGTGTTCATGACCGGACGTGAGATCGACAGCGCCAGGGAGGACGACGCCGTGAACGTGAACCAGATCGCCGAGCTCGTGAAGCTCATCGAGAGTTCGGATGTGACCGAGATCATCGTGGAGGAAGGCGATGCCCGCATCCAGGTGCGGAAAGGTCATGGAGTGGCGCAGGCACCGCTGACGCATCCCCATGCCACGGCCACTGCGGCCCCCCCGGCGCCCGAGTCACCGCAGGTGGTCGATGAGCCCGCAGCCGGCAGCCGCCCGGCCAACTGGCGCGCCGTAGTAGCCCCGATGGTCGGCACCTACTATGCTGCCTCGTCGCCGGGCGCCGACCCGTACGTGAGCGTTGGCGATGCCGTTGCCGAGGGTCAGACCCTGTGCATCCTCGAGGCGATGAAGCTGATGAACGAGATCACAGCCGAGGAGGCTGGCGTCATCCGTGAGATCGGTGTGGAGAATGCCACGCCAGTCGAGTACGGAACCGTCCTGTTCTACTACGAGCCGGCCGTCTAGTGGCTGCGATCCAGACCATACTCGTCGCCAACCGTGGCGAGGTCGCGTTACGAGTCGTGCGCGCGTGCAAGGAGATGGGCATTCGCTCGGTGGCCGTGTACTCCGAGGCGGACCGCGACTCGCTCCACGCGCGAATGGCGGATAGAGCGATCTGCATCGGTCCGGCGGCGTCATCGGCAAGCTACCTCAACATGCCCAACATCATCTCGGCTGCGCTTGTTTCCGGGGCTGATGCGATCCACCCAGGATACGGATTCCTGGCCGAGAACGCGGCGTTCGCGCGGGCCTGCTCTGACTCCGGCATCACGTTCATCGGTCCGTCGCCCGACGCGATAGAGCGCATGGGGGACAAGGCGACCGCGCGCGCCACGATGATGGCCGCCGGCGTTCCGTGTGTGCCGGGCAGCGACGGCGTCGTGGAGACTGCCGAGGAGGCGCTCGCATTCGCCCGGGAAGTCGGATTCCCCGTGCTTATCAAGGCATCGGCGGGTGGCGGCGGCAAGGGTATGCGCGTCGCCAACGACGAGGCCGAACTCGCGCACAACTTCACCGCTGCCAAGACCGAGGCCGCCGCTGCGTTCGGCAACGATGCGGTGTACCTCGAGCGCTACCTCAGCCGTCCGCGGCACATCGAGATCCAGGTACTCGCTGACACCCACGGTAACGCGGTCTATCTGTACGAGCGGGACTGCTCGGTACAGCGGCGTCACCAGAAGCTCATCGAAGAGGCACCGAGTCCGGCTCTCTCTCCGGAGCTGCGGGCAGCCATGGGTGAGGCCGCGCTCAAGGCTGTGCGTG
>CAZOSR010000073.1:0-8364 GCA_964582445.1 uncultured Coriobacteriaceae bacterium
GGCATCGGCGTCATCGATGCCGAGAAGGCGTTCGCCTTTGGCCTCACGGGCCCCAACCTGCGCGCCGCCGGTGTGGA
Organism: uncultured Coriobacteriaceae bacterium; assembly: GCA_964582445.1. GTDB lineage: Bacteria > Actinomycetota > Coriobacteriia > Anaerosomatales > Anaerosomataceae > Anaerosoma. The sequence goes on from CAZOSR010000073.1 coordinate 78, forward strand.
CTTCGACCTCCGCAAGAAGCGCCCGTACGACGCGTACGCCGAGATGGAGTTCGACGTGCCGCTCGGCGCCACCGGTGATGCGATGGACCGGTTCTCCGTGCGCATGGAGGAGATGCGGCAGTCCAACCGGATCATCCGGCAGTGCATCGATGGCATGCCCGAGGGCGAGCACACGGCCAAGGTGCCCAAGGTGCTCAGGCCGCCAGCGGGTGAGGTCTACGCATCGGTGGAGTCCGCGCGGGGCGAGGTGGGCATCCATCTCATCACCGATGGCGGCATGTCGCCGTACCGCATGCACTACCACGGACCGTCGCTCTATGCGCTGCAGGCGCTCGAGGACCTCATGCCCGGACACCTGCTCGCTGACGGCTGCATCATGATCGGCTCCACCGACATCATGCTCGGGGAGGTGGACCGATGAGCCCCACGCTCGCCGTCATCGTCAAGCTCGTGTCGATCATCGGCCTCATGCTCACCAACGGTGTCTTCATGATCTACCTGCTGCGCAAGGTGCTCGGACACCTGCACATCCGACTCGGCCCGATGCACGTGGGCCCGCACGGCATCCTGCAGACGATGAACGACGTCATCAAGCTGCTCACCAAGGAGGATCTGACGCCGCGCCTCGCGGACAAGGCGCTGTTCTTCCTCGCGCCGATGATCGTGTTCGTCCCGTCGTTCATGGCCTACCTTGCGCTGCCGTTCTCGAACACGCTCAAGGCCACCTCCCTGGAGACGGGTCTGCTGTTCACATTCGCCATGCTCTCGGTGGTCCCGATCGGCGTCCTGCTCGCCGGGTGGTCGTCGGGCAACAAGTGGGGTCTCCTGGGCGGCATGCGTTCGGCGGCGATGCAGATCGCGTACGAGGTGCCGCTCCTGCTCTCGGCACTGCCGGTGGTCATGCTCGCCGGCACCACCGACCTCGGCGGCATCGTGGACGCACAGGCAGGCACCTGGCTTGCGGTGATCCCGCGCTGGTTCATCGCTAACCCGCTTATGTGGCCGACGTTTCTCATCTTCGTCATCGCGTCGCTCATCGAGGTCAACCAAACGCCGTTCGACATGTCCGAGGCCGAATCGGAGCTCGTCGCTGGCTTCGGCGCCGACTACTCGGCCATGAAGTTCGGCCTGATCTACCTCTCCGAGTTCTCCAACACCTTCGTCATGTCTGCGCTGGGAGTGACGCTCTTCTTCGGCGGCTGGCTCGTGCCGTGGATCCCGATGGGGTGGTACGAGGCGGTCCCGGTGCTCGCGCCCACGGTGTTCCTGCTGAAGACGTACCTCGGCATCGTGCTGATGTGGTGGATCCGCGGCACCTACCCGCGTGTGCGGATCGACCAGTTGATGGATCTCGGATGGAAACGGCTGATCCCTGCCGCTCTGGTGATGATCGTGCTCACCGGCGTGGTGGACAAGCTCATCGTGCCCCTCGTGACCGGGACGGTGGGGTAGCCATGTGGGGCAAGGGACTCATCAACGGCCTGCGGTTGAGCCTCAAGAACGCGATGCGCGGCCCGATCACGGTGCAGTATCCGTACGAGAAGCTCGAGATCCCCGAACGCTCGCGCTGGGCGGTACGGCCCAAGTACTTCGAGGACGGCTCGCCCAGGTGCACGGCATGCATGACCTGTGTGCGCGTGTGTCCCGACCACATCCTCTCGCTCGACGTTGAGACGCGCGAGGACAAGACCAAGCACATCGAGGCCTTCGCATACGAGATCGGCGCATGCATGATGTGCGGCCTGTGCGTGGAGGCGTGTCCGTTCGACGCCATCATGATGAGCCACGAGTACGAGCTTGCGGTGACGGACCCCGCAGCGCTCTCGGAGAACCTGCTCGAGAACGCCGATGCGGCCACCAATGCACGCCACAAGGAGGAGAAGGAGGGCGCAGCCGCACAGACTGCGCCTGCGGTAGCGGCCGAGGGCGGTGACGCCTCATGAGCCAGACGTTACCCGCAGTGGCCTTCTACCTGCTCGCGTTCGCGGCGCTCTACGGCGCCATCTCGATGATGTCCACGCGCAACGTGGTGCACGCCACGGTGTGGCTGCTCGAGGTCATGCTGGCGACCGCCGGCATCTACTTGCTCGTCGGTGCGGAGTTCCTGGCGCTCGTGCAGGTCCTCGTCTACGCGGGTGCGGTCGCCGTGCTCACCTTGTTCACGGTCATGCTGACGCTGCGGCGTCGCGAAGACGCCGTTCGGCCGTTCCCGACCGCCTGGGGGTCGCTCGCCATCGCCGCGCTGTTCACCGGCGGCGTGCTGATCGCCATCAATCGCGTTTGCCCCACGGTGGAGGAGATGCCCGCAGTGGCCCCCGGCATCGAGGCGTTCGGCCGGGAGCTGTTCACTACCTGGATGGTGCCGTTCGAGATCGCCTCGCTCGTCTTGCTGGCGGCGCTCATAGGCGCTGTATGGTGGACGGGGGGTGACGACCGGTGATAGTCGGCCTGCCGCACCTGCTCACGTTGTCGGCGCTGCTCTTCGGCATCGGTCTGTATGGCGCCCTCTCGCGCAAGAACGCGGTGCACGTGATGATGTCGCTCGAGCTCATGGCCAACGCGGTGAACCTCAACCTCGTTGCGTTCTCGCGGTTCGTGACGCCCGAGGCGATGACCGGGCAGTTCTTCGCTGTCTTCTCGATGGTCGTCTCGGCCGCCGAGATCGGTCTGGGTCTCGCGCTTGTGATCGCTATCTACCGCCGGAAGCGCAGCGTCGAGCTCGATGCCGTGCAGGAGCTGAAGGGGTGAGCATGGGCTGGGTCGTCCTCATTCCGCTTCTTCCGGCGCTTGCCTTCGCGGTTCTTGCACCGGTGCCGCGCACCGTGCGCACACGTCTCGTGCCCCTGGCAGTCGCGGCCGTTCTCGGCTCGCTTGCGCTGTCCATCGCGGCGTTCCTGGCCGTATGGCCGGGAGGGCACGGGCACGAGGCCGCCTGGCAGGGAGCGGTCACGATCGCCCACATCGGCGACCGGGCCATCACCCTCGGTCTCGCGCTTGAGCCGGTGTCCGCAGTCATGCTCCTGGTGGTCACGGTCGTGGGTGCGGCGGTGCAGGTCTACTCGCTCGGCTACATGCACCGTGAGGAGCGCATCGGCTGGTACTACGCTGCGCTTTCGCTCTTCACCGCAGCGATGCTGGCGCTCGTGCTCTCGGACAACTTCCTGGGGCTCTTCATGGCCTGGGAGGTCATGGGCCTGTGTTCCTACCTGCTCATCGGTTTCTGGCACGAACAGGAATCGCCACGGCTTGCGAGCATCAAGGCGTTCCTCACCACCAAGGTGGGCGATCTCGGCTTCATGCTGGCGCTTGCGGTCGTCTACGCCGAGGTAGGCGCGTTCGACTTCGCCACGGTGCTGCACCACGATTGGTCGGCGGGGACCGCCACGCTCGTCGCGCTGCTCATGCTGTTCGGCGCCATGGGGAAGAGCGCGCAGTTCCCGCTGCACGTTTGGCTGCCTGACGCGATGGCGGGCCCAACGCCCGCTTCGGCGCTCATCCATGCAGCCACCATGGTTGCGGCAGGCGTTTTCCTCGTGGTGCGCGCCTTCCCGATCTTCGAGGCAAGTGGGATCGCCCTCACAGTCACCCTGTGGGTCGGCTTGGTCACCGCGCTCCTGGCTGGCATGCTCGCGATGGTTCAGCACGACATCAAGAAGGTGCTGGCCTACTCGACGATCAGCCAGCTCGGTTTCATGTTCATCGCGCTGGGTGCAGGCGGTTCGACGGCGGCCTTGTACCACCTGGTGACGCACGCCTACTTCAAGTCGCTGCTCTTCCTCGGCGCAGGCGTGATCATCCATGCCGCCCATACGCAGGACATGCGTGACATGGGCGGGTTGGCCAAGAAGCTGCCGATCACTTCGCTCGCGTTCGCATCGGGCTCGCTCGCGCTTGCGGGCATCGTGCCGTTCTCCGGCTTCTGGTCCAAAGACGAGATCCTCACGGTGCTGCTGCACGAGCACCAGTACGTGGCCTTCGGCATCGCGCTTCTGGCGGCGTTCATCACCGCCTTCTACGTTGCCCGGCTGTGGTTCCGCGTGTTCACGGCACCCACGCAGCAAGCCGAGCTGCACGAGGGACACCGATCGATGCTGGCGCCGATGGTGGTGCTCGCGGCGATCACGGCGGTCATCGGCTTCTTCGGGCCAACGCTTGGCGGGTTCCTCGGGCATGAGATCCCGTGGCCTGCCCTTGGAACGGCCGGGATCTCCACGGCGGCGGCACTCGCCGGCATCGCGCTCGGCTGGTACGTGTACGGGCGCAGGACGTCAGTGCTGAATACCCAGGCGATCAAGCAGCGGTTCCCGCATGCCTATGGAGTACTGACCAACAAGTACTACTTCGACCTCACGTACGGATACTTCGTGGTCGGCGGATACGGCGCGTTCGCTCGCGGCCTCGCGGTCTTTGACGCGCGAGTGGTCGACGGCGTGGTCAATGGCGCGGCTGCCGCATGGCGCGCCGTCGCCTCGGGTGGCTGGACTTTCGACGGCCGCGTGGTCGACGGTGCCGTCAATGGCGCCGCAGCGGCGGTCAAAGCGGCCGGTGCCCGGATGCGCACGCTCCAGACCGGAAGCGTGCGCGGCTATCAGACGCTCGTCGCGGGGGCAGTCGTGCTCCTCGTGCTCTGGATCCTCGTGAAAGGGGCCTAGCAGCGTGAACCTCCCTCTGCTCACGGTCATCGTCTTCCTCCCGCTCATCGGCGCGGCAGTGGTCGCGCTGCTCGGCAACGCGCGTGCGACGGCCGGTCGTGCTGTCGCCACGGCTGCGGCCGTGGTCGACCTCGGGCTCGTGGCGTGGCTGGTGGCGCGCTTCGATGTCACGGGCGGCATGCAGTTCGCCGAGGAGTTCACCTGGGTTCCGCAGGCGAACATCACGTACCATCTGGCGGTCGACGGCATGTCGCTCGCGATGGTAGCGCTCTCGGCGCTGCTCACCGTCCTTGCGATCGTCGCGTCGTGGAAGACCGACAAGAACCCCGCGTTGTGGTTCTCGATGCTGCTGCTCCTCGAGGTGGGGATGAACGGCGTCTTCCTGGCGATGGACTTCGTGCTCTTCTACGTCTTCTGGGAGCTCGTGCTGGTGCCGATGTACTTCCTCATCGCCACCTGGGGCGGGCCGCGCCGCCAGTACGCGGCGGTCAAGTTCTTCCTGTACACGCTCTTCGGCAGCGTGTTCATGCTCGTGGGTATCATCGCGCTCTACCTGCAGACGGGAACGTTCAGCATCCTCGAGATGGCGGGTGCCGGACTGGATCCGACGTTCCAGTGGTGGGTGTTCGCGGCGTTCTTCCTCGGATTCGCCGTCAAAGTCCCGGTCTTCCCACTGCACACGTGGCTGCCCGACGCGCACGTCGAGGCGCCCACGGCGGCTTCCGTGCTCCTGGCGGGCATCCTGCTCAAGATGGGCTCCTACGGCTTCTTGCGCATCTCGCTGCCGATCCTGCCTGACGCCGCTGCCGAGTGGAGCACGTTCATCGCAGCGCTCGCCGCGATATCGATCGTGTACGGTGCGGCGGTCGCCTTCGCGCAGACGGACATGAAGAAACTCGTGGCGTACTCGTCGGTCTCCCACATGGGCTTTGTGATGCTCGGGATCGCGTCGATGACTCCTGAGGGGCTCAACGGCGCCGTCGCGGTCATGTTCAGCCACGGCGTGGTGACCGGCATGCTGTTCTTCCTCGTCGGCATGGTGTACGAGCGCACGCACACCCGGATGATCGCCGAGGTCTCGGGGTTGTCTTCGAAGGTGCCGGTGGCAGGTGGCCTGCTCGCGTTCGCGTCTTTCGCCTCGCTTGGCCTGCCGGGACTTTCCGGCTTCGTCGGCGAGTTCCTCAGCCTGCTCGGGGCCTGGGCGTCCGATATGCCGAGGGCGTGGGTCATCGTATCGGCCATCGGCGTACTGCTTGCCGCCGCCTACATGCTGTGGCTCGTGCAACGCGTGGTGCTCGGCACGCCGAGTACGGCCGTCGAGCGGATCAACGACCTCTCCAAACGTGAGGTTGCCGTGCTCGTGCCACTCGTGGTGCTCACGTTGGCCGTGGGCCTGTACTGGGACTCGCTGCTGCGTTTCACCGATCCGGCGGTGCGCTCGATCCTCGCGATGATGGGCGGCGCCTAGCATGTCCGAGTTGCTCCTGCTCATACCCGAACTGCTTGTGTTGGCCGGCGCGCTGATCGCGCTCTTCGCCGACCGCATCACCACGCATCCGCGCGCCGCGGCGCATATCGGAGCACCCCTGGCGCTTCTTGCGGCGGTCGTGGCGGCGCTGACGGGCGCCAAAGGCGGCATCCTGGCAGGGATGCTGTCGCTCGACAGCATCGCGGTCTTCGCGCGCGTTGCCATCGCGGTCCTGTTGGCGGCATGGATCCGCTGGGTCTCGGGGCGGGGCACCGGGGGAGAGCGGTCGGCCGAGGCGGTCGCGCTCGCAATGCTGTCCGCTGTGGGCGGCATGCTCATGGTCTCGGCGCGCGATCTTATCGTGCTCTTCATTTCGCTGGAACTCTCCACCATGCCGGCCTACGTGCTCATGGGCTACCGCAGGGATGACTCCCGTGGTCTCGAGGGTGCGCTCAAGTACTTCCTGCTCTCGATGCTCACGAGCCTGGTCATGCTCTATGGGCTCTCATTCGCGTACGGCATCTCGGGTTCTACGGCGTATGTCGACCTCGGCGTGGTGAACTCCGGCACGCTGGGTCAGCTTGCGGTGGCGTTCGTGCTCGTGGGGCTCTTCGCCAAGCTCTCCGCTGCGCCGTTCCACTACTGGACACCAGACGCGTACGCCGGTGCACCGGCGTCTTCAGTGGCGTACGTTTCCACGGTGCCCAAGATCGCCGGGGCCGTTGCGCTCGTCCAGCTGGTGGCGGCGTTCGACGGCAACGGTGGGACCGTCACGCCGGTTCTGGTTGCCGGGTCCCTGCTATCCATGCTCGTCGGCAACCTCGCGGCGTACCCGCAGACCGACGTGCGCCGGCTGATGGCGTACTCGGGCGTGGCGCACAGCGGGTATGTCCTGCTGGCCCTGGCCGCAGGTCCAGCAGGCCGAACCGCGGCGGTCTTCTACATGGTCGCGTACGCGGTCCCTTCGATGGCGATCATGCTGCTCGGGTCAGAGGAGGGGACTGCGCTCGAGGATCTTGAGGGACTCGCCTCCCGGCGGCCCGTGGTGGCGTGGGCATCGGTCGTGTGGCTGCTCTCTCTGGTGGGCATCCCGCCGATGGTCGGCTTCTTCGGCAAGCTCACGATGTTCACAGCGGCGCTCGAGAGCGATCTTGTGTGGCTTGTCATCGTCGCGGTCACGATGAGTGTGGTCTCGGCCGGATACTACTTCAAGATCCTCCGTGCGGTGTTCTTTGGGGAGCGTCTGGACGCTGGGACCGCCACCCGCAGCGTGCCTGCGTACATCGCCTACACCGTGCTCACACTTACTACACTTGCGCTCGGTATCCTGGCATCGCCCGTGCTGGAGTACTTCGGTCTGCGGTTGTAGGCTGTTCTCGGCCGGGTATACGTTCCCCGGAAGGGAAGTGGTCCGCGCGTGAGCGATCAGTACGACATCTCAACTGAAGGGCGGCCGGCACCAGTGTCGAGTACGCGTGAGCGGGGTGGACGCTCGTGTCTCGGCACGATCGTGGCCGGTCTGCTGGGCGGTCTCCTTGGAGCGGCCCTTACCGGCGCATTGCTGTGGGCCCTGTGGGGCGGTGCACCCCAAGCGGATGCGCCGGTCGAGCAGACCACGGAGCCGGCGGGCGAATGCGAGTGCTACGATATCCAGCTTGATGGCGAGGACTTGAGCTTCGCCGAGGCGGTGGCGCTCAAGGCGATGCCGTCGGTCGTGAGCATCGCGATCGAGCAGACCTCGCGCAACCCCTTCAGCGGCCGGAGCACGACGCAGGTCGTGGGCAACGGCAGTGGCGTCATCATCCGTGAGAACGGTTACATCCTCACCAACGATCACGTGGTGGCGGGCGCAGACGGCATCACGGTGACGATCGGCGTGGAGAGCGTCCCCGCAACCATCGTAGGACGCGATCCGTCGTCCGATCTCGCGGTGGTCAAAGTCGACCGCACAGGGCTTCCCGCCATGGAAATCGGTTCGTCGGCGGATCTCCGTGTGGGTCAGCCGGTTGTGGCCATCGGGAGTCCCTTCGGGTTGGACCAGTCGGTCACCACCGGCATCGTCTCGGCGCTTGGCAGGACCAGTTTCATGGAGAGTGCCGAGGCCCAGCTCACCGCGTACACGAGCCTCATCCAGACCGATGCGGCCATCAATCCCGGCAACTCGGGT
>CAZOSR010000074.1:0-8262 GCA_964582445.1 uncultured Coriobacteriaceae bacterium
GCAAGGCACCATCATCGTAGCACCCCCGGTCCTGGCGTGCATCAGTGAGGCTTCTGTGATGAGTCGCAGTCCTGGCTCCGGCCATCGGCGCCCGTGGCCTCGATCAAGCGACAACTCAAGAGCCGATGCGCCCAGACGAATGCAGCCGACAGAGCCACGCCCACGACGACGGCAGCGAACGCAACCATGGGCTCGTTCAGTCTGTCCCATACCGTGGTGACTGCGATACCCATCAGAGCCAGCACTCCGACCACGCGCGTCCATCGCCCGTAACCGGGCGACGTCAGATCCCACTTGTAGGCCGTCCCCACAGCGACGAACGCGACACACGAGACGACCACCACACCGGACGCAAGATAGACAGGAGACACGGCACCACCCCTCCGTCAGTCGGTCTTGAGATGCACCTCCCGCAGCTGGCGCTGGCTGACAACCTCCGGCGCCCCGGTGAGCGGGTCAGCTCCGGAGGATGTCTTTGGGAATGCGATGACATCACGGATCGAGTGCGCGCCCGCAAGCAGCATCACGAGCCGGTCGAGACCGAGTGCGATGCCGCCATGCGGAGGCGCCCCGAAGGAGAGCGCTTCGAGCAGGAAGCCGAACTGCGACCGGGCCTCATCCTCGGAAAGCCCGATGCGCTTAAGCACCCGTAGCTGCAGGTCGGCGTTGTGGATACGGAGCGTGCCGCCTCCGATCTCGTACCCGTTCATGATCAGGTCGTAGCTATATGAGCCCACTGATACCGGATCGGACTCCATCAGCTCGATATCCTGCTCGCGAGGCATGGTGAACGGGTGATGATTCGCGGTGTAGCGCTCTTCCTCGGCATCGTACTTGAACATCGGGAAGTCCACGACCCAGAGCACATCGAAGCCCGTCCGCTCCACCCCGAGTTCGTCGGCCATCTTCAGGCGCAGGACGCCGAGAACCTCCTCGGCCACGCTACGCGCATCGGCGATCATGAGGACGAGATCACCAGGCTCGACATCGAGCGCCGACCGAAGTGCGGCCATCTCATCCTCGGTGAAGAACTTGGCTATGGGAGAGCGGACCTCGCCCTCGGAGCTGAACGCTACCCACGCGAGGCCCTTCGCACCGGCATCGAGCGCAACCTGGTTGAGCGCGTCGATCCTGCCGCGGCTCCAATCGCCAGCGCCCTTTGCGTTGATTCCTTTGATGACCCCGCCTCCGCCGAGCGCACCCGCGAAGACCTTGAACTCGCTCGAGGCGAACACCTGCGAGAGATCGGTGAGCTCCATAGCGAATCGCGTGTCCGGGCGATCGGAGCCGAAGCGCGACATCGCCTCGTCGTACGTCATGCGGCGAAGCGGGACCTGGAGGTCTACCGAGGCCTCTTTCATCACCTCGTGCATGACGGCCTCCATCATCGAGAGGATGTCGTCCTCGGTGACGAACGACATCTCGATGTCCACCTGCGTGAACTCGGGCTGGCGGTCCGCGCGAAGGTCCTCGTCGCGGAAACAGCGTGCGATCTGGTAGTAGCGCTCGATGCCCGCGACCATGAACAGCTGCTTGAAGAGTTGAGGCGACTGCGGGAGCGCGTAGAACTTGCCGGGGCTCATGCGGCTCGGCACGATGAAGTCCCGTGCGCCCTCCGGGGTGGACCTGCCGAGGATCGGCGTCTCGACCTCCATGAAGCCGTGGCCCTCGAGCGAGCGGCGGAACCGCTGAACGACGCGGTCGCGAAGTGCAAGCGCGGCAAAGACCTCAGGACGGCGGATGTCGAGGTAGCGGTAACGCATCCGCGTGACCTCGTCGGTGTCGATGCCTGGCTCGATCTCAAAGGGCGGCGTGTCACTCGTGTTGAGCACCGTCGCGTCCGTGATGACGACCTCCACCTCACCGGTGGCCATGTTCGGATTCTCGGTGCCCTCGGGCCGGAGACGCACAGTACCGGTGAGCTTCACGACCCACTCGGGGCGAATGCGCTCGGCGGCAATGAACGCCTCGCCCGATGCATCGGGATCGAAAGTGCACTGCACCACGCCGCTGCGGTCGCGGAGGTCGACGAAGATCAGACCACCGTGGTCGCGGCGCTTGGCGACCCACCCCGCGAGGGTGACCGTTGAGCCCGCGTCGGCGGATGTGAGCGAGCCCGCGACGTGCGTGCGGATCGAGTAGCGTGCATCGAACATGGAAGCCGTCCCCTCTTAACCGAGCGCTGCCGCTACATCGGCCACTGCCGATGCGAGCGCCACGCGCTTCTCTTCCTTCGTGGTCATGTCCCGGAGCGTGGCCTCGCCTGAAGCGAGCTCGTCGGGCCCGACGACGACCACGAACCGCGCGCCGAGCCGATCGGCCTGCTTGAACTGCGACTTCAGACTGCGTGCCTGGTGATCAAGCTCGGCCGCGATCCCGGCGTCGCGCAAGCGCTGCGCGAGCGCGAACACCTCGGCGGCGACCGAGTCGTCCACGCGCGCGACGAAGACCTCGGCGCGCGCAGGCGTCGGGACCTGTACACCTGCGGCCTCGAGCGCGAGCAGCGTCCGCTCAAACCCGAGGGCGAAGCCGAGGCCCGGTGTGGCGGGGCCGCCGTACTGCTCCATGAGGCGATCGTACCTCCCGCCTCCGCCGATTGCATTCTGTGACCCCAGACCGGCGTCGACCTGCACCTCGAAGACGGTGCGTGTGTAGTAGTCAAGACCGCGTACGAGCGTGGAGTCCTCGATGTACGGGATGCCGAGCGCGTCGAGGTGCGTTTTCACGGCAGCGTAGTGCTGCGCGCATTCGTGGCAGAGTTCGTTGCGCAGGAGCGGCGCGGCCGACATGACTTCACGGCACGCCTGGTTCTTGCAGTCGAATGCGCGGAGCGGATTCGTGTCGGCCCGGCGATTACACTCGTCACACAGGTCTTCGGCGTGCTTCCGTATGAACGATGCGACAGTGTCCCGGTATGCGGGGCGGCATGCCTCGTCACCCATCGAGTTCAGCAGCAGTCTCATGTTGCCTGCGGGGATGCCCAGGGCCTCGAAGTACCTCCAGAGCACCGCGATGACCTCTGCATCAGCGGTGGGCTCCGCCGACCCAAGACACTCGATGCCGATCTGCCAGAACTGCCGCATGCGCCCCTTCTGCGGACGCTCATAGCGAAACATCGGACCGGCGTAGTAGAGCTTGGCTTGCGCACCATTCGCAGTGAGGTTGTGCTCGAGCGCTGAGCGCACCACACTCGCCGTACCCTCGGGGCGGAGTGTGATTGACCGGCCGCCCTTGTCCTCGAAGGTGTACATCTCCTTGGAGACGATGTCAGTGGCCTCGCCGATGCCGCGCGTGAAGACCTCGGTGTGCTCGAAGAGCGGCGTGTAGACAGGTTCGTACCCGTAGCGGGCGAAGAGGTCCTGTGCCACTCGCTGCAGGTGCTCCCATGCCCGTGCGGTATCGGGAAGCATGTCTGCAGTGCCCTTTGGTGCACGTGCGTTCACGGGAAAGCCCCTTCGCATGCGGTGATTTCGGCCTACAGAGTGTAGCGGAAGCGCGAGTGAGCGGCTACGCGAGGACCGGAGCGAACTCGACACCGGGCGACCGCGGACGTGCAGGCACGCGTCGCACCGACTACGACGGCGGCGTATCTTCGGCAGCCTCAGCAGACGCGATGAACCGGGTCTTCACGCGCCGCCACAACACAACGCCGGCAAGCACCGCCGCCACCTCGAAGACATGCTTCACCGCGATCGCCGGTATCAGATGCTCCATGTCGCCATGCACAGCGCCCAGGTCGTGCGTGTTGAACGTGATGACCCGCGGTATCCCGCCGAGGATCACCCAGAGCAGCGCCCACCGGGCAAACGTGGTGAGCGAGGGATACGCGCTGCGTAGCGCCACAAGCGCGCCCGGGCCGTCGGCAAGCGCCCGGCGGTACAGAACCCACATGATCGCTGCGGCCGCGACGAGCACCGCGGTCGCGACGTCGTGGAAGTAGTTGTTCATGATGATGAGGATGTCGAGCATTCAGCACTCCTTGTGTCGGAGACGTGCGGGCCACAAACGGTGAAGCAATTCCGGTGCTATGCCCTCGGGAAGAACGGATTGACGCGCCGCTCCCGCCCGATCGTCGTACCCGGACCGTGGCCCGGGTGCACCTGCGTATCGTCTGGCATGCCCGCCAGTCTCGCAATCGAGCGACGCATTGCCGCCATGTCACCACCCGGGAAGTCGGTACGTCCGATGCTGCCAGCAAAGAGCGTGTCTCCGCTGAACAGATGACCATGCCCCGAGAGACAGATCGAGCCGCGCGTGTGCCCCGGAGTGTGGATGACCTCCAGCGTGACACCTCCGGCGCACACCCGGTCTCCCTCCTCCAGCACCCGGTCAGCCGGCGGAGCCGTCACATCGAACCCGAATGCCTTGCCTCCAGTGCCGGATGCGCTGGTGAGCCCTGCGGCATCTGCCGAATGCACGAGCAGCGGTGCACCGGTAGCGGCGCACACCTCCCGGGCAGCCGCGATATGGTCGAAGTGCCCGTGCGTGAGAACCACTGCTTCCACGGGCCTCCCGGCCACTGCCTGGAGGATCGTCGTGGCCTCATCGGCAGGGTCGACCACGAGCACCGGACCGCCTGCGCCGTCGTCGACGAGCCAGCAGTTGGTGTCAAGTGGACCGAGCGTCAACCGTTCTACCCTCACGCAGGACCGCCCCGCTTCTTCGAGCTATCGGGCATCGTCCGTCGTGCATCGAAGACACCATCGACGCCTCGCACCGTGGCAAGCACTTTCTGCAGCTGGTCCATGCTGCCAAGCTCGAACAGGAACCGAAGGTACGCCACACCCTGACGGTCGGTGGAGATGGATGCAGAGAGCACGTTCACACCGGCATCCGCGAGTGCTATCGAGATGTCCTGCAGCAACCGGGTGCGATCCAAGGCCTCGATCAGTATCTCGACCTGGTAGGTGGTCTTTGCGGCCGCATCCCACTCCACTTCCAGGATGCGCTCCGGGCTGGAGGAGACGAGCTCACACGCGTTAGGGCAGTCCCCACGATGAACGGAGACGCCCCGTCCACGCGTCACGAAGCCGACGATCGGATCGCCGGGGACCGGATTGCAGCAATGCGCGAGACGGATGAGCACGTCGTCGATGCCCTTGACCTTGACGCCTGTCCCGCTGCGGCGACGCGGCTGCTGCACGGCTATCGGCTTGGGCTCGGGCTCCGGCTCCTCCGGAACCGCAGCGTGACCCTCCTTGGCCAGCACCTTGATGAGCTTGGTCACCACCTGTTTGGGGCTCTGCTTGCCGGAGCCTATTGCCGCCAGCAGGTCCTCGCCCTCCTGCAGGTTCATATCGCGGGCGACCGCATCGAGTGCTTTCGCCACGGTGTTAGCGCTCACGTGCATCCCCTGCTTGCGCAGAATGCGGCCGAGCTCGTCCTTGCCCTTGACGAGGTCATCCTCGCGGCTGGCCCGGGAGAAGTAGCTTCGGATCTTGCTGCGAGCAGACGACGTCTTCACGATGGAGAGCCAGTCGCGGCTGGGCCACGAGTTCTTGTTCGTCAGCACGTCGACCCGGTCGCCCATCTGCAGCTCGTAGTTGAGCGTCACGATCGAACCGTTCACCTTCGCGCCTACGCAGTGATGCCCCACCTCCGTGTGGATGGCGTACGCGAAGTCGATCGGCGTAGAACCGCGCCTGAGCGAAACCACGTCCCCCTTGGGAGTGAAGACGAACACCTCGTCCTCGAACAGGTCGATCTTGAGCGCCTCCATGAACTCCCGCGGGTCCTTGAGCTCCGTCTGCCACTCCAGCATCTGACGCAGCCACGCCAGACGCTCGTCGAACGCCTCGTCCGCCCTCCCGCCCTCCTTGTAACGCCAGTGGGCAGCGATACCGTACTCGGCAGTGCGGTGCATCTCCTCAGTGCGAATCTGTATCTCCAACGGTCGTCCAGCGGGACCGATGACCGTGGTGTGCAGCGACTGGTACATGTTGAACTTGGGCATCGCCACGTAGTCCTTGAAGCGGCCCGGCATCGGCTTCCAGATGGAGTGAACCGTTCCAAGCGCGCCGTAGACGTCCTTCACCGAATCCACGATCACCCTCAGCGCGATGAGGTCGTAGATCTCCGAGAAGTCCTTTCCGCGGTGCGTCATCTTCTGGTAGATGCTGTAGAGATGCTTCGGCCGACCGGCGATCTCGCTGGTGATGCCGATCGCCTCGAGCTCACCCGAGAGTTGATCGATCACCTGGTGCAGGTATGCCTCGCGCGCCGTCCGGCTCTCAGCGACCATCTTCTGGATCTGCTGGAACTTGCGGGGCTCGAGGTAGTAGAACGCCAGGTCTTCCAGCTCCCACTTGATGCTCGAGATGCCGAGACGGTGCGCGAGAGGCGCGTAGATCTCCATCGTCTCGATCGCTTTGCGGCGCTGCTTCTCTTCCGGCAGCGCGGCAAGCGTGCGCATGTTGTGGAGCCGGTCGGCCAGCTTGATCAGGATGACACGGATGTCCTTGGCCATGGCGATGAGCATCTTGCGGAGGTTGTTGGCCTGCGCCTCCGCAAGCGAGCTGAACTTGATCCGGCCGAGTTTGGTGACGCCGTCCACGAGAACCGCAACCTCATCACCGAACCGCTCGCGTATCTCCTTGAGGCTCACGGAGCTGTCCTCGACGACATCGTGCAGGAGCGCAGCCTGAATCGTCGCGGTATCCAGGTTGAGGCCAGCGAGGATCATCGCGACCTCGATCGGATGGATGATGAACGGCTCACCGCTCTTGCGCATCTGCCCGGCATGGTGCTCGGTGGCGAAGGCGTACGCCTCCTCGATCCCCCGCAGGTCCGCCGAGGGATTGTATGAGCGTATCTGGGCCTCAAGCCCTTCCAGCGTCACCGACACGCGCGGTCCTCCGTAGCTGGTATGCGGTCGATCGCCGCCGAGGCCGGTGGCGCCGACAGCGATGGGTTCATGGCAGTGTAGGCAGGATAGGCCGGTCGAACGCATGCAGCAACTCGTCAGCGGTAGATCCGAGCGCTCGAACGCGGAACGCCTCGAACGCAGCAAGCTCATCGAGCCCCTCGGCGTATCGTACCGAATCGGCAAGCTCGAGTTTCGCGTCCGGGGCGGGAAGCAGCCTCAGCCGCCGGTAGGCCCCCGCACCCTCGCTCTCTGCCAGACCGAGTTCGCGGAACACACCGACACCTGTGGACACGCCCTTGTCGTTCAGCACCGATCTTGAGCGCCGCTGTCTGACACGCTCCGCCAACTCCGCGTTGGTCGTTTCGATGATGCCGTCGGACTGACCTGCGATGTCTTTGAGCACAAGGTACAGGACGCCCAGATCCTCGCGCGAGGGTGCAGCCGATTCGAGGATCATGCGGTTGAGCCTCACGTCGCGCTCACCGTAGAGCAGGTGCACGGTGGCCGGAAGCCCATCACGTCCCCCACGGCCACAGAGCTGGTTGAACTCGACCTCGCCCATCGGGAGGTGGTACAGCATCACGTGACGGACATCGCCGATGTTGACGCCTTCGCCGAAGGCGCTCGTCGCGACCACCACGGAGATGTCACCGTCGCGGAATGCGCGCTCCACGGCATGCCGGGCCTCGCGGGTCATAGCGCCGTTGTAGAACACAGCACGGTGAGTGAGATCGGGCAGACGTCTGCGGATCTGACGCGCGAGCTTCACCGACACATCCCGGCTGTTCACATAGACGATGACCTTCTCGCCCCGTGCGGCAACGCCCGCGATATACGCGACCTTGTCCTCCACTCCGCGCTTGTCGACGATCCTGAGGTTCTCGCGAACCGTCGGGTCGAGGACAACTGAGGAGATCCCCAGGTCGGCAGTGATCGCGCTCGCCACCTCATCCGGAGCGGTCGCTGTCACGGCGAGCACGGTCGGCTCCCCGAGTGTCCGCATGACACCGCCGAGGCGCGAATAGGCGGGCCGGTGACCGGCCCGGGCAAGGCCGACGTGATGGGCCTCGTCGATCACAACGAATCCGATTCGGCCCGACGCGGCGAAACGCAACGCGTGATGTTCCAGGAACTCCGGCGTAGTCAGCACGACATCGAGAGAACCGTCACCGTGAGCTGCGAACGCCTCATCGCGCGCCGTCGTCGAGCTCTCGCCCGTGATCGTGGCCACGGTGCAGCCGATCTCGCTGAATCGCTCCTCAAGCACGAACGCCTGATCGGAGACGAGGGCCCGCAGTGGGTACACGAACACCGATGCGTGCCCGTTCGAGATTGCTTCACGGGCCGCATGCAGGTGGAAGATGAGTGACTTGCCACGACCGGTAGCCATCACGGCG
>CAZOSR010000075.1:0-8246 GCA_964582445.1 uncultured Coriobacteriaceae bacterium
GTTCGAGATCGAGCGCATCGCACGCACGGCCTTCGAGGCAGCCCGTACGCGACGCGGCCGGGTGCACTCGGTGGACAAGGCCAACGTGCTCGAGTCGAGTCGTCTGTGGCGCGAGGTCGTCCACCGCCTCCACGAGGCCGAGTTCCCCGATGTGGAGCTTCTCGACCAGCTCGTGGACAACTCGGCCATGCAGCTGATCCGCTACCCTGCGCAGTTCGACGTGATGGTGACCGAGAACATGTTCGGCGACATCCTGTCCGACGAGGCGTCGATGCTCACCGGCTCGCTCGGCATGCTCGCGAGCGCGTCGCTCGGCGACGGTACCGCGCTCTACGAGCCGAGCCACGGCAGCGCGCCCGACATCGCCGGGCAGGGGATCGCCAATCCGCTCGCCATGCTGCTGTCGGTGGAGCTCATGCTGCGCTACAGCTTCTCGATGCACGAGGCGGCCGACGCGCTCGCCGCGGCGATCGAGGGTGTGCTGGCCGACGGCTGGCGTACGCGCGACATCGCGGACTCGGTCACCCCGACAGACCGCGTCGTCGGCACTACCGCGATGGGCGACCTCGTGGTGGAGCGGCTGCGGTAGGGTCTCGTTAGGACTCCGTTCATCACCTTCGGCCATGATGGCACCGGAGGTGATTTCGAATGACAGCTATCGCGGCTGCGGTGGCCCGAGCCCTTGTACCTGGTGGGCATGACCTGTACCATTACCTGTACAGGTAATCGATCGGAGGTCGATCATGGACGCGATACCCTACACCACGCTGCGCGCCAATCTGGCGGGCCAGATGGACCGCGTGTGTGAAGACCATACGCCGCTCATCGTCACGCGTAAGGGCTCGGACTCGGTGGTGATGATGTCGCTCGAGGACTACGAGGCCCTCGAGGAGACGTCGTACCTGCTGCGCAGCCCGGAGAACGCTCGGAGGCTGCTCGCGTCGATCGCGGAGCTTGAGGCCGGATGCGGCGTTGAGCGGGAGCTGCTCGAGTGAGGGTCAGCTTCTCCACGAGCGCATGGGACGACTATGTGGCGTTGCAGAAGGTCGATCGCGCCGCAGTCCAGCGCATCAACGCGATCATCGGCGACATCCAGCGCACGCCGTTTCAGGGTATCGGGAAGCCGGAGCCGCTGCGGCACGCGCTTGCGGGTTGGTGGTCGCGTCGGGTCACCGACGAGCATCGGCTGGTCTACAAGATCGCGGATGATGTCATCCTCATCGCCCAGGTGCGATATCACTACTGAGACACCCACCCCGATGGGGGCTGCGAATGACTGAACCGACATCGACACCCAGGTCACAGCCATTGAGCCCGCGCAACATCCTCCGTGGCCTTGTCATTGCCGCAATCGGCAGCGCCGTCGTCTCGGCGGTGCTGGTGGTCCTGAGTGACGGCCCGGAGGTCGCGCACGCGCTCCGCGAGTTTGACCCGCTCACGCTGGTGTGGATGCTCCTGCTCGGCGCCGCGGGTTTCGTCGTGCGCTCGGTGCGCTGGGGTGCGCTCATGGGTGCCGTGGGCCATCCGGTGCCGCTGCGCGACGCGCTCTACCTGCAGGTCTCCGGCCAGGCGATGACGGTGACCCCCGGCAGGGTGGGCGAGATGGTCAAGCCCTGGCTCGCGCGCGAGCTCTCCGGCATGCGGATGACTCGGGGCGTCACGCTCGTCTTTGCCGAGCGGGTGGCCGACCTCATTGCGGTGTGCCTGCTCGCGCTCGGCGGTCTCTGGGCTCTCGGCGGTGCGACGTGGGCGCTCGCCCTCGGCATCGCCGTCGTGGTGGCGGGGACTGCGCTTGCAGGCTCGGCATGGTTCCACGGCCTCGCGCTCCGCGTGGTGCGCTCTCGCGAGCGTGCGCGCAAACACGAGGCTTCGGCCGAGGCGATTGCGGACACGCTTCAGCGCGCTCTCCGCTGGCGGGTGCTCGCGTGGTCGGTGCCCGCGTCGGTCGTGGCGTGGGGTGCCGAGGGCGTGGGCTTTGCGCTCTGTCTCGAGGCGTTCGGCTTCGATGTGCTCGGCGTGCTTGCGGGCGTCTCGATCTACGCGGTCGCCACGATCGCCGGCGCGTTCTCGTTCCTACCTGGCGGCATCGGCCTCACCGAGGCGTCGATGGCCGGTATCCTCATGGCGGTCGACATGCCCGCGGCGGCGGCATCCGGGGCCACCATCATCACGCGCGTTGCCACACTGTGGTGGGGAGTGGCACTGGGATGGATTGCGCTGGCATCGCGGCCTGCGCTCCTCAGGCGCGTACTCGGCGGTGAGGCCGGGGAAGATGGCGCCGACGGTGTCGGACCGTTCGGCTAGACTAGGCGCGATGACCATCAACGGGGAAGGCGCCGCCGTGAAGACCGACCGCCAGGGGATGCAGACCGGCAACACACCTCCCGCCGCCGCACTCAGGGCCGCGTGGATCCCGTTGCTCCTGATTCCCGTGCTCGTTCCGATCGCCACCACGAACCCGTCGCTGTTCGGCGGAGATGTCGTGGTGGGCATCGACCTGTTGCTGTCGCTCAAGGCGCTCATCGCCGGCCTGTGTGTGCTTGTGTCAGCAGCAGGCTGGGCGGTCTACACGCGTGCTCGCCGCGCCGGCATCCTGTGGGACACCACGATGTGGTTCCTTGCGGGGCTCTTCGGCCTGGCCATCGTCTCGGCGATGGGTTCGCTCGATCCGTGGCGGTCCTTCTTCGGTACGTACTGGTTCCGTCAGGGCATCCTCACGCTCGCGGTGCTGGGCGCGGTCGTCTTCCTTGTGGTCCAGCTTGCGCGGGATGCGGCGGCCGTGCGCTCGCTCACCATCGCTACCGTGCTCGGCGGGGTCGTCGTAGCCGGTTACGGACTCCTTCAGGTGGCCGGTCTCGATCCGCTGTACTGGGGTGCGCCTGCCGATATGCTGTCGCGCGGTTTCGCTACGCTCTCTAACCCGGACACATACGGCGGTTACCTGGTGATACCTGCGCTTCTGGCGCCAGCATTGGCCCTCAGCGAGGACAGGCGGGTGCTGCGATTGCTCTGGTGGGCGGCGTTCGGGCTTACCGCCGTGGCCGTGCTCCTGTCCCAGGTGCGTGGCGCATGGTTCGGTCTTCTCGTGGGCGGGGCGGTGCTGATCGCATACGCCGTGCGCACGAAGGCGCGCTTCCAACCCGTCGACTGGCTGGCGCTTGCGTTGGTGGTCGTGGTGTTCGCGGGGGCCGGTTTCGCCGCTGGCGACGCCATCAGCGCCCGCGTTGCGGACATGTTCTCGGGCGAGCAGAGCGCCGGTTCGGGCCGCATCCTGCTGTGGGAGACCGGCGCGCGTGTGGCCGGGTCCTATCCGCTGCTGGGGACCGGACCGGAGGCGTTCCTGCTCGGCTACTACGGGGAGCGCTCGGCGGACCATGCGATCTACGGCGGCTACCGCGCTGTGGCTGATGATGCGCACAACATTCTCATCCACATCGCGGCGACGATGGGCATTCCCGCCCTCCTCCTTGCGCTCGCGTTCGTGGTGGTGCTGGTGCGGCGTGCAGGCGCGCGTGCGTTCATGCCGGCGGAGGGCGGGTCTGACCACGTGTACGCCGCCTGGTTCTCCGCAGTGCTCGGCCACCTGGGTTACCTGCTGTTCGGACCCTCCATCATCACGTCGAGCGTGATACTCGCAATCGGCCTGGGCATACTTATCGCCGCACTCGCCGCCGAGGTCGAACTGCCGTCGTCCACACCGGTCGCCGCTGCCGCGATCGTTGTGGCGGTGGCTGGTGCGGCGCTCGCGGGCACGAGCGGAGCCATGCTTGCCGCCGAGCCGGCGCACGCACGTTCGTTCACCACCGAGGGCGCGGATGCGCTCGAAGCGTCCGCGCGTGCCGTGGAGCTGGCGCCGTGGTCGATCGAGTACCGCATGCGTGAAGCGATCCTGGTGGGACGGGTGGCGGCGGACGCCACCGCACCCGGCTGGGAGGAGGCCGAGCGTGAGACGGTGACCGTCTTCAACGACCTCATCCGCTTCTCGCCTGCGGACTACGAGAGCTACGTGTACTACGCGCGCGCGCTGTTGAATCTCCCCTCGCAGAGCGAGGACATCACGGGTCTGGCGGCGCAGGTCTCCGAGCTGGCGATCGAGCTGTACCCGCACGGACTTGTCGCGCGCGAGTCGGGAGCCCGCGCGTATCTGAGGCTCGAGGAGTACGAGAAGGCGGCTACGCTGCTCGAGGACGAATGGGACTCGGATCAGTCGTACGCATCGCCGGGGGTCGTGTACGCGTATGCGCTTCTCGGGGCGGGGATGCCCGACGAGGCGCTTGCGGTGATCGATGATCTCGGTCAGCGTTTCCCCGCAGACGACGAGGTGGCCCGACTCGTGGAGATAGCGGGGGAGATCCGCGGCGAGTGACCATCGAGCAGCGACGTGAATTCCTATAGATTCCTATTCCTGCTACTATCTGCTCATGGATGACCTCCTCGACATCGCATCCGTGGCCGCGTACCTCGGCGTCTCCGAGCGCACGGTCTACAACCGGGTGCGTTCGGGCGACCTGCCCGCCCTCAAGGTCGGCCGCCTGTGGCGCGTGCGTGCTGCCGATCTCGAGATGTGGTTGAGCGGAACAGGTCAGTGCACGGCGGACGGGGCGGACGCGCCGGAGTCGCCGGGTCTCGCGCTGCTCGCCCGCCACGGTGCCGCTCTCGCTGACGCATGCCGCCGTTATCACGTGAGCCGGCTCGATGCGTTCGGGTCGGTTCTCCGAAGCGACTTCTCGCCCGATAGCGACATCGACCTTCTCGTGGAGTTCGAGCCCGTGGACGCGACAGGTTTCGATCACCCCTACTGGGCCCTCGGCGACGAGTTGGAGGCGATTCTGGGCAGGCGTGTCGATCTCGTCATGGTGAGCGCCGTCACGAACCCCTATCTTGTTCACGAACTTGAGACCACAAAGCTGGCGCTCTATGCGGCGTAGCGAGCCTGTGCTGCTTGCCGATGCGATAGCGGCCGCCGAGTCCATCGGGTCCATCGTGGCGGGCACGACACGGGAGGAGTATCTCGGCACCCGCATGCTCCGCTCAGCGGTGGAGCGAGAGTTGCTGATCATCGGCGAGGCGCTGAACGCCCTGGATTCCATCACCGATGACGCACGTGATCGTGTCACGCACCTCGGCCGGATCATCGGCCTGAGAAACCGTCTTGCCCATGCGTACGACCTCATCGACGACGCGATGGTGTGGTCCATCGCGTACGGCGAGATCCCGGGTCTGCGGCGCGAGCTGCAGGAGTGGCTCGACGCACTGATCTAGGTTCCCATCTTGTCAGCGCTGTGCGCTACACTATCCCGATACACGATCGCACTCGGAGGGGAGACGTCATGGCACTGCCAGAGGTGGAGTTCATCTGGATGGACGGCAAGCTCGTTCCCTGGGCGGATGCCAACGTTCACGTTCTCACTCATGCGCTGCACTACGGCACCGGCGTTTTCGAAGGCATCCGATGCTATGAGACTCCCGATGGACCCGCGGTGTTCCGCCTCGTGGAGCACATGGAGCGCTTCGAGCGCTCGGCCAAGATGCTGTTCATGGACCTCGGGTACTCGGTTGATGAGATGGTAGAGGCGGTCAAGGAGACCATCCGGGCCAACAAGCTTCCCGCATGCTACATCCGTCCGATCGCGTTCCGGGGCTACGGTGTGATGGGCCTCGATCCGATTCCGGCGCCTGTCTCCATCAGCATCGCTGCCTGGCCGTGGGAGACGTACATGGGCGAGGAGGCGCTCGTCCGCGGTGTGGACGTGGGCGTGTCATCGTGGCGCCAGCGCAGCGCGAATGCGATGCCGCCGGCGATCAAGTCCACCGGCAACTACCTCAACTCCTCGCTCGCGCGCATCGAGGCCAACCGCCACGGATACAACGAGGCCGTCATGCTCAACGAAGACGGTCGCGTGTGTGAGGGTACGGGCGAGAACCTCTTCATCGTGCGTGACGAGGTCATTTCGACGCCGCCCGTCTCCGACGGCATTCTCGAGGGCATCACGCGCGACTCGGTCATGGTCATCGCTGACAACCTCGGCTATCCGGTGATCGAGGAGTCGCTGGTGCGTACGGACCTGTACACCGCTGACGAGATGTTCATGACCGGCTCCGCCGCGGAGCTCGTGCCCGTGCGTTCGGTCGACGGCCGCGTGATCGGCGATGCCGGTCCTGTGACCCTCGAGTTGCAGAAGGCCTTCTTCGCAGCCGTGCGTGGTCAGGACCCGGCATACGAGGAGTGGCTCGACCGTCTGTAGGCGCGGGAGCGGAGCGGTGTGGACAGGCAGCGGCTCGTAACAGCACTCACCTGGACGTCGGGTGTGCTGGCCGTTCTTCTCGTCGTGCTCCTCGGCTTCGCGGGCTACCTGTGGAACCTCTCGACGAAGCTGCCCGATCTGGCCGCCGACCCCGATGCGATCGAGCTTGCGCAGACATCGGTCGTGTACGCGGCCGATGGTTCGGTGCTCGCCGAGTGGTATGACGCCGAGGATCGCACGGTCGTGCCGTTCGATTCGATCCCGCAGTCGCTCAGGGACGCGGTGGTCGCAGTCGAGGACCGCCGTTTCTACGAGCACAGCGGGGTCGACCTCCAGGCCATCGCCCGCGCGCTCTCGGTGAACACCGAGGCGGGCGAGGTCCGCCAGGGAGGCTCGACCATCACGCAGCAGACGGTGAAGCTGCTCTTCACTGACGGGAAGCGCACGCTGCGTCGCAAGCTGGAGGAGGCGCTCCTGGCGCTTCAGCTCGAGAGCATGACCGACAAGGAGGCCGTGCTCGGCGTCTACCTCAACATGATCTACTACGGTCACGGTGCGTACGGTGTGCAGAGCGCTTCTCAGCGCTTCTTCGGCATCGACGCCCCCGACCTCACCCTTGCACAATCGGCGCTCCTCGCGGGCTGCATCCAGTCGCCTACGCTCTACGACCCCTTCGCGCACCCCTCGGAATCGCTCGAGCGCCGCAATCTCGTGCTCCGCTTGATGCGCGAGCAGCGCCTGATCACCGAGCAGGAGGCGGCGGAATCAATCGCCGAGCCGCTCGGACTCCGCGATGAGGGTGTGGCCGAACAGCGCGTGGCGCCGTACTTTGTGGAGTACGTCCGTCGCGAACTGTTGGCGGAGCTTGGCTCCGAGCGGCTCTACCGGGGCGGACTGCGTATCCACACCACGCTCGACCCGGTGGCGCAGCGTGCCGCAGAGGAAGCCGCACGCGCGGTGCTGCCCGCTGCTGACGACCCGGAAGTGGCGGTCGCATCCGTGCGTTGGCGCGACGGATCTGTCGTGGCCGTTGTGGGCGGGCGCGACTTCGCCGCCGAGCAGTTCGACCTGGCCACACAGGGCAAGCGCCAGACAGGCTCGGCGTTCAAGCCCTTCGTGTTGGCGGCAGCGCTTGAGGATGGCTACTCGCTCGATTCGACGTGGGAGGCCACGCCGTTCACAACGCCGGTCAAAGACGGCGTCTGGCAGGTTGAGAACTACGAGAACTCCATAACCGGCGGCGAGTACTCGCTCCAGACGGCCACGACGTGGTCGATCAACACGGTGTACGCGCGGCTGATCATGGCCGTGGGGCCGGACAAAGTCGTGGACGTGGCGCACCGCATGGGTATCACGTCTCCGATCAACGACGATCCCGCCATCGCGCTTGGCGGTCTCACCACCGGCGTCTCGCCCCTCGAGATGGCTGCTGCTTTCGGCACGATCGCCAACAACGGCGTGGCCATCGCCCCCACGGGCATCGACCGGGTGACCGATAGCGCTGGCGAGCTCGTCTACGCGCCGGACCGAACCGGCACCGAAGCGATCTCGCGCGCTGTGGCGGCCGAGCTCGCCGGTGCGCTCGGCGAGGTCCTGCAGCGGGGGACGGGCTCGTCGGCGTACTTTGGCCAGTGGGGCGCGGTCAAGACCGGGACCGCTCAGTCGTGGCGTGACGCGTGGCTGGTGGGCTACTCGGGGGAACTCAGCACCGCCGTGTGGGTGGGGTACCCCAAGGCGCAGGTGGCGATGGAGGACGTCCACGGCATCCGGGTCACCGGCGGCAGCTTCCCGGCGCAGATCTGGAAGGGCTACATGCAGGTGGCCGCGGCGGGGACATCGGCGCAGCCTGCGCCCACAACCGCTGTCACGGGACCTGCGGGCGGCGAGCAGTGGGTCACGTACACCGTCTGTGCCGAGTCGATGAAGATCGCGGGACCGCGCTGTCCCGAGACCATGGAGCTCGCGTTCCCTGCCGGCGCGCTCTCCAACGAGGTGTGCACG
>CAZOSR010000076.1:0-8219 GCA_964582445.1 uncultured Coriobacteriaceae bacterium
TTGCTGATGCCGGACGCGGACGTGGACGCCGTCGCAGAGATGGACGCGCTTCCCGAGTACGCCTCCGGTTCGCTCCCCGACGCGGGGTTGAGCAGGAGCTGTACGCCGAAACGATACCAGTTAGCAGCCGACACCGCGAAAGTGATGGTACCAGTGTCGGTGTCGGCGTCGGGATACACCTTCGACGCGATAGACGACCAGACAACCTTAGTGGAGCTGCCACCATCGTGGTGCTCGGTGTAGCCTGTCGGACACGAGAAGGTGTAGCTGCCACTCGTACCGCCGGAGACTGCGATTCCGAGGCTCACGGCGTCCGCGGTGTTCGTGGTCAGACCGGGGATTGGAATACTGGCCGAATAACTATAGGCACCGTACTCATCCGACAGCGCGTGCACGTCCCATTCGCCCACAAAAGTGTGTGCGTGGATGACGTAGACCTTTGCGTTGCTCGTCGTGAACGTCCACGTGGGTTCGCTCTCTGCAACAACCCGCCTGTAGACGTGCACGCACAGATAGCCGCTCACCACCTCGTCTACGAGTGTTTCCCACCCGCTCGGAGGCGTCATGGTGTGGCTGTAGGACGAGTACGTGAACGCCACAGCGATCACAGTATCGCCTGCTACGGTTCCCGTCGCTTTCGTTACAGTATGCGACGCAGTGTTAGACGCGGATTCGTAGACGCCGGTGCCGCGATATGACCAGGCCATCTAGTCACCTCCTCTCAGGTGAGGAGGTTGGGGCTAGAGGCTGATGGTGAAGCTCGTCAGCGTGTAGGTGCCCTGCGCGGCGAACGTCTCGGAGGTGAGCTGCGCCGAGCCATAGAACGTGCCAGCCGTGGCCGCCGACCAGAGACCAGCGTAGGCCACGGTGCAGGCAGGGACGTCGAACACGGGGTCGGTTCCGGAGCTGGACATGGAGCCGCCGGACGCCGACGCCCACGCCTCGGCTGACTTTCGCGCGTAGGCCGGTGACCCGCCCGTGACTTCGTTGCTGCCATCCGTACCGGGGTCTGCGGTGTGGAGTGAGACGTAGAGCGCCACGTCACCGATTGCGTCGAGCGCGACGTTCTTGCCAGCCGCTGAGAGTCCTGCTGCCATGTGAGCCTCCTAAAGAGCGATGATCGTCACGCTCAGTGTCGGGGGGCCGTCACCGAATCCGACGCGCGGGGTTGCCCGCCCACACCTCGCCGGCCGGTACGTCGTGCGTGACCACGGCACCCGCGCCGATGGTGGCCCCATCGCCTATCGATGAGCAGCCGGGCAGGATGATGGCGCGCGCGCCAATCCAGACGTTCGGTCCGATGACGAGCGGGGACACCCACTTGCGCGAGAGGTCGCCGGGTTCGTGGCCGTGTGTGTAGATGACGGCATCCTCGGAGACGACGGTGCCCGCGCCGATGGTCACGTCGCCTGATATGTCGATGGACACGCGCCGCGAGATCACGACGCCGTCGCCGAGCGTGAGCCTGCCGCCCGGCCTGTGACGCGCGATGATCTCGTAGCGGCTCACTCCTCGACCTCGAAACGGTACGAGCGGTAGGCGGGGCTGTAGCCGCGCCCGTCGGGGATGCGTGTCAGCTCCAGGCCGGTCTCGTCGAGCATGTACTCGAAGCCGCGCGCGCGGTTGTCCCACGTGTTGTGCGCGGCATGGACACGCGCCCGCTCGACGCGGTTCTCCGGCTCGATCATCTTGAGGTGATAGATGTTGAGGTCTACGTTTCGCCCCTTGCCGCTCGTGCCGGGACGGTAGAAGCGCGTGCGCCGTTTCCGGCCCCACATGCCGTCGCTCCGCCACGCGTCGGGCGTCCACATCTCACGGAGGTGGAAGCGGTAGCGGTCGTATCGCCCGCGCTCGGCCAGGCGTCTCAGCGTCTCCCCCGCGCCATCCTCGAGCCGTTCGTCCGGCGCGGTGTAGTAGACCCAATCCGCGCCCATGTCTCGTGCGATGGCCATGAGTGCGGCCGTGCGCTCTGCCGTGTCGCCCCACGGCTCGGTGCGCGCGCGGTCGTCAAGCTCGGCGAATCCGTCGCACCAGGCGAGATTCTCGCGAAGCTGGTCGATGAGCCAGTCTGGCTCATAGCGGTAGGCGAACGCGGCGATGATGCGAGGTGATGTCATGACTTGCTCCTGTCTGTGATGGCCACCTGCTCGACGAACCGGAGATTAATGAGCTCGAGCGCGCGCGGCTCGGGAACGTCGAAGTGATCTCCGGTCGAACGTGCCACACCCTCGACGCGGTCCTTGAACCGCTTGAGCGCATGCAACCGGACGAACCCGGCTGGCGGCGGATCACGGAAGATGCTGTACTCATGCTCGCCCGGCTCGGGGAACAGCTCCCGGAGCCTTGGCAGGGCGCGGCTGAACGTGCGGTCGGAGGTCGAGAGGAACGGACCGGGCGGGAGCGGCTCACGGCGATTCCTGAGCTTCACATCGGCCACCTTGACGCCGCCGACGCCGTCGATGTTCCCGTAGAGCGTGCGGTACTGAGCGCGGTCGATTCCGTCGCCCGCTGCGATCGCCGCGAGCATGGCCGCCTTCGTGACGGCCATCGGGATGTGGAGCGAGTACGACAGGGGCTCCGTGTGACCCATGAGCTGCAGCCGCTTCAGCGTCTGGCGCATCGCCTCCGTGTAGGTGCTCCTGCCGAGACCGCGCGCCTCGTGTTCGGCGATGACCTCGGCGACGGTACCGCGATGGAGCACCGGCAGGGAGTCCAGCGGCTGGACGATGAAGAAGTCATCGTTCATGAGGATGAACGGGTCGCTCACCTCGGGATGCCGACACGCCGCCTCGAGGTTGCGCCGCGCGTTACCGTTCTTGTCGCCGGCTTGTCCGATGGCCACGTACTCGACACGCGAGAGCCACGAAGGACGGCCGCCGAACACCCACACGCGATCGTGCGGGAGATTGACGAGCGACCGCAGCGAGTACCGCAACTCCTCGTTCTCCCCGGCGCGACACAGGTAGACGACGTCCATACGGGAGCCTTTCCGCGAGAAGGCCCCCGGCCCGCTTGCGCAGTCCGGGGGCCGCTGGTCGGTCACAGGCCGGTTACTACGAGGATTCGCTGATGGAGATGGTCGCGAGTCCGCGCGTGTCGCCGAGAGCAGCCTCGAAGATGGCCAGGCCGCCGTAGGTCATGGCGTGCGTCTTGGCGTCGACGTCGGACAGGATCTCGACGTCCTGGAACAGGTTGGCCTCGACGCAGTCCACGTACACGAGGTGGATGGTGCCGTCGTCGACCGTGTCGTCCAGGTAGACCTTCTTGCCGAAGATGCGGCCCTGCATCGTCGGATCGTCGGCCACGGTGTCGGCGATGAAGTACGGCCGGCCGTTGAGGTCCTGTACCCCGGCGATGTTGTTCCAGATGGTGGACTGGCTCGCGTAGATGCGGCAGTCGAAGCCACCCTTGAGGACACCGAGCGCCTCGCGGAAGTCGGACTCGGCCAGTGTGCCGGTGACCTCGACGAGGTTGGCTTCGAGCCTGTCGGCCACGATGTCGGAGAACAGCTGCTCGTTCATCTTGACGCCGATACGCTCGCCGACCTTGCGGACCAGGTAGTCCTCGAAGCCGTCCATCGATTGGATCTGCATCTTGCGCGAGATGACCACGTCGGCGCGGATCTCGACGCCGCTCAGGGTCACAGGATTGATCGTGATCTGGAGGTCGTCGCTGTTGGCGGCGTTCTGGAGCGTGACTGCGGCGTCGCCACCAGCGATAGCGGTCGCCTGGTCGAACTGATAGATGTTGCTGAACGTGCTCTTGGCGACATGACCGAGCAGGGCGTACCGCTCGCCGATGATGTCCCAGATCTTCGTTGACATCTGCGTCGGCAGGACGGCGGTCGTGGTGGCGGTCGTGTAGGTGAACGCGCGCTGCTCGACCTCGGTCAGCTCGCCGAGGCGCATCTCGCCGGTCTTGTGGTTCTTCGCGAGCGTCTTGAGGAAGGCGCTGCGGTACTCGGGCGAGGAAGCGTCGAAGGTGCGCTCTTCCTTGCGGCTGTCCTCGCCGAAGCGGTGGATGACCTTACCCTCGGTCTCGACCTGCTTCAGGA
The DNA here is from genome assembly GCA_964582445.1 of uncultured Coriobacteriaceae bacterium. Lineage (GTDB taxonomy): Bacteria > Actinomycetota > Coriobacteriia > Anaerosomatales > Anaerosomataceae > Anaerosoma. The sequence continues at coordinate 4,055 of CAZOSR010000076.1, forward strand.
GCGCCTTACGCTGCTCGACGTGCTTGAGGATGGCCTCGCGCTCCTCGGTCAGCTCCTTAAGCTCGCGCTCGAGCTTGTCCAGGTCGGCGTCATCACGCTTGACCTCATCACCGATCGCGCCGATGCGCTGCTCAATCTCTTCGTACCTGTTCATGCGTCGCTCCTTCTCATCTGGGTCAGCAGTCGTTCTCTCTGGACCAGGCGCAGAAGGTCGCTCCGCCTCTCCCTGTCGATCGCTCCGTCGACGAAGGAACGCGCGCTGATTTCCGTTGCGTCATTAGCCGGGATGGACACGGCGCTGACGTCGTACACCTTGCCTACGCGGCGGATGGTCCGCGTGTTGGTATCACGGTCGTATTCGTCCTCGGTCACCGTGAACGCCCAACTCATGCGGTCTACGAGGCCGTTCGTGATCTCCTCGTACAACTGCCGGGCGCTCTCGCCCTTACTGAGGTCTGCGCCGATGCGCAGCCCGCGCTCATCCGGCTTGAGGACCAGCGTCGCGTTGCGGTTCCGCGCCAGCACACGGCCGTGGTGGTCGTACTGCATGATGACGTCGCTCACGTCCGCTTCCGCGATGGCGTTGCGCTCGATGATCTCTTTGTAGTCGCCCCAGAGCACGTACGGCTCGTCGAAGGTTGTGGCGTACCCCTCGACGTAGTAGTCGCTCTCGATGAGCTTGTCGGCTCCCTCGGCCACAGGTGCCAGCGGGGCCATGGCCCGGTATTCGCGTTCGTCGAGTTTCGCCGGCATGGTTCACTCCTTCGGTTCGGTTGGCTCGATGTTCGCAGGCGTGTCACCGGGCTTGAGGTAGCTCTTGGCCTGGTCGATGGTGTGGTCGGGGAGATTGGCGACGTCGATGTATTCGCCGCGGATGATGCGCCGGTCGCCCTCGGGGCCGATGCCGGGCAGGTTCCATATCTCGAGCGCCTGGTTCATCGTGAGCAGCCCACGGTCGACGAGCTGCGTGGTGACGTTCAGCTTGCTGGTGTTGCTCGCGTACTGCAGCCGGTTCGCACTCAGGACGATGCGGTTACCGTGCGCGCGCTCGTTCGGAGTGAAGAGCAGGCTGGTGAGCACGAGCCCGAGCTGCAGCGCGAACGGCTCGACCTTGCCTTCATAGAACGCGTTCCAGGTGTCCTCGTCGTAGCTGTTCTGGAGGATGGCCTCGTTCACGCCGAAGTAGCTGTAGACGTTGTCCTTGATGAGCCGCATCTGCTCGGCGTCGATCACGTACGGCTTGTAGTCGAGCTGCTTCACTTCCTCGTACTTCGAGTCGATGAGCATGACGCCGGACGTGTTCTCAGCCGACAGGTTCTCCTTGGCGAACTGCGCCCGCTCCTTCTCGCGGTCCTCCGGGCGAATCGACCCCGCGAGCTTGGCCAGGAAGCGGATGACCGCCGACGTCTCGATGGCGTTGCTCTGCCCCTGCTGCTGCAGCGTGAGCAGGTCGAGCGTCGAGTCAACGGCACCGTTTCCGTCACCCCATATGTCGCTCCGGTACTGGCGTGTCGTCAGGATGCCGACGCGGTCGAGCTCTAGACTGGACTGCTGTCCGAGGCCGAACTGGTAGTGCAGCCATGGCACACCGTTCACGTCACGGATGTCTGCGCTGTTCGGGAGGACTGACCACAGGCTGGTCACTCGCTCCTCCTTGCCGTTGTACAGGTCGAACGACGGCACGACGAACGCGACCGTGTCCATGTGCAGGATGGTCGCGAGCCGGTAGAGGAACTTCGATGTGTCCATGAACTGGTTCGGCTGCAGCTCCAGGAGCGGACGCAGGTGCGGCTTCGCGCTACCGACAACCTCCGGTTTCAACTTGGAGCAGGCCGTGGCGATGGCGTGGATGGCCGCGTTCGTCAGCTCCATCTCGTACATGCCGCCGCCGCGCGAAGTGAATACCGGCGTGTAGCCGCTCAGCAGCTTGAAGTACGGGTCGACAGATGTGGCGCTGCCGGTATGCCGCGGCTTGAAGATCTTCTCGAGCAGGCCCATGTCGCTCCTTCAGATCATGTTGTGATAGTCGGTCCGGTTGTCGTTCAGGGCGATGTAGCCGTTCGCAAGGGCTACGAGGCCGTCGATTCGCTTACGGGCATCGAGACCCTTCTCCAGCTGGATGTTGCCATTGACGTCACTCCTGACCTCGGCGTTGCTCATGCACCACATCAGGATCGGGTGCTGGTTGTGGACGACGATGTTGGCCTTGAGGTCAGCGCGCAGCTCCTTGAGTGGGTCACTCATCGTCTTGGCACCCTGGCGCACCTTGACCATCGCGCCGCGTCCGAACTCGGCCTCGAACTCCCGGAGCGTCGAGTCGTCGATGTGCCACGGGTCGTAGCCGATTCGGTAGATGTACAGGTCCTCCTCGTACTTCAGCTCGCGGTACCAGTCGAGGAACACCTTCTTGTCGACCTTGTTGCCGCTGTGGGTGCGCAGGAGGCCGCGGCGCTCCCAGAGCAGGTACGGCACGTTGTCCCGCTCCCGCCGGTTGCCGGACGCGGCCGCCTCCTCGAGCACCGTCTCAGGAAGCCAGAACATGGAGCGGACGTAGATGCGCGGGTCGATCGTGTCGTCGGGTAGCCGCCGCTGACAGAGCGCCACGGCCGCGTTCAGGTCGACGGAGTCAGCCGCGTCGAAGCCACCGATGCCGTAGCGGAAGTGCATGTCAGGGAAGTCGAACGTGGCCGGACGCGTCTTGCCCGGCTGCTCCGGGTCCGGCTCGATGGTGAGCACGTCGCTGTAGGTGAGCCACGCCGTGGACGTGTTCTCGATCATGTTGAAGTCCTTGACCATGACGGTCGGCTTGTACGCCGGGTCGTCCTTGGCCTTGGCCACGGAGTTGCGCAGGAACCCGATGCTCTTGATCGTGCCGAGGCCGGGATTCGCCTTGGGCCAGCATTCCTCGCGGTCCCACTCGTCGCGGTCGTCGAGCTCGTAGATGAACGCGATGAAGCGGTCGTTCGGCTCGTCGAGCTTGTCGTAGAGCCATTTCAACGCGTACTCGTACTGAGCGTCGAAGATGCAGTCACGAACGAAGCCGTTGGTCGTGATGGTGAAGAGCAGCGGCTGGGAACGGGCACCGCCGCCCTGCTTGATGAGGTCATACAGGTCGCGGTTCTTGATGGCCGCGAGCTCGTCGACCACGCCGCAGGAGATGTCCAGCGAGTCGAGCGTGTTCGTGTTGGACGCGAGGGCCTTGATGATGCCCATATTGATGTCGAAGTGGATGGCCCCGTCGGCCTTCTTGCGGAAATGGCCACGCAGCTCTGGCGACTGCAGGATCATCTTCCACGCGTTGTCGAAGCCCTTCTTGGCCTGGTCGAACTTCGTGGCGACGTTGTAGGTCTCGGGCGCGAACTCGTCGTCGTTCGCGGTCATGTCCACCTCGACGGCGGCGATGAGCGACGTCTTGCCGTTCTTGCGCCCCATGACGATGAGGACTTCCTGGTACTGACGAAGCCCCGCGTCGTCCACGAACCCGAACACGACCTCGAGGATGGCCTTCTGGAACAGCTCGAGCGTGAACGGCACACCCTGCCGCCCGGCCGGCAGATAGCAGAACTGCTCGATGAAGCCGGTGTGACGGTCGGCGGCTGCTTGGTCGAAGTGGTACTCGCCGGGCGTCCGGTACGCCTCCATGACCCGCGCGGCGACCAGGCGCATCTTCTCGCAGGCGACGATGTTCCCCTCGAGGATGCCGCCGAAGTATTCCTCGAGTGCGTTCACCGGCGCTCGATGAAGTCCTTGAGCGCGTCACCCTTTGACGGCCGTACCTCCTCGGGAAGCAGGTCGATGAGCTGCTTCATGACGGCCAGCAGGTTCTTGGTCATAGCGATGTGCAGGTCAGCCTCCGGGCTACGCTTCGTGCCGAACTGATTCGCGCCGTTCTGGTACTCGGACACCGGCCCATCGACGGCGATGACCGCCTCCAGGTCCTCGAGGGTCACTGCGTAGAACGCGGCACGATCTATGAGTTTGTCGACGCCTCTCAGCCGTTCGTCCCCGATGTCGGCCAGGAGCGCGAGAAGTCGCTTCTTCTCAGCCTTGATTCGGGTCGCCGTGCTGGCCTTCTTTGCCGCCATGCGCTGCCTCCTCGATTCGCCGGATACCCCCCAGGGTACCTACACCGTCTCTCGCGCGCGGGCGTCCGTTGGATTTCTCC
>CAZOSR010000077.1:0-8182 GCA_964582445.1 uncultured Coriobacteriaceae bacterium
GTCCTGTTCTCGCGACGAAGGGGTCTCGCCTGTCGGCGAGGCCCCTTTCGCTTGTGATCCCATTTCGGCACCCGGTGCGCCGCTCACCGGTGCGAATCACACCTCCGGTGCCCACGACCACAAGCTACACGCTGACGTACCATAGTGGTGCAGCGCAGCCGTCCGCGAGGAGCCGCCATGATCGCACGGGCCACCATCACCGTAGACCTCGCCAAGGTCACCGAGAACACACGTGCGGTGGTCGAGGCGCTCGGGGGGCGGGGTGTATACGGTGTCACGAAGGTGACGTGCGGAGCGCCCGAGGTCGCGCGCGCGATGCTCGCGGGGGGCGCGGCCGGTATCGCCGACTCGCGACTCGAGAATGTCGCGCGCATGCGCGAGGCGGGGGTTTCCACCGAGTTCTGGTCGCTTCGCGCGCCCGCTCCGGCGCTCGCAGAAGATGCCGTACGGCTGCTCGACGTCTCGCTCGAAAGCGAGCTCGAGACGGTGCGTGCGCTTGATGCGGCCGCCCGCGCACTCGGCAAGACGCACCGCGTGGTGGCGATGGTGGACCTTGGCGACCTGCGCGAGGGCATGATGCCGGCGGACCTGCCGGCGTTCATGGAGGCGGCTGATGCGCTCCCGAACATCGAGGTCTTCGGCATCGGCGCCAGCCTCACCTGCTACGGCGCGATCGTGCCGGACGAGCGGAACCTCGGCGAACTCGTTGCGCTTACGCAGACCGCAGAAGCGCGCCTCGGCAGGCGTCTGCACGTGAGCGGTGGCATGTCGAGCTCGCTCGACGCGCTCGTGGAAGGCATCCTGCCCGGCCGAGTGGACAGTCTGCGTATCGGCGAGAGCATCCTCCTCGGTGTCTCCACCGTGACGCGCAAGCCGATCCTCGGCCTGCACACCGACGCCATCACGGTGAGCGCTCCGGTGATCGAGTGTCTGGTCAAGCCGAGCAAACCCCGCGGGACAAGTGCGCAGGACGCGTTCGGTGGGCGACCGGTCTTCGAGGACCGTGGCGAGCGCCGCCGTGCGATCCTCGCGATCGGGCGGCAGGACGTCGTGCCGGAGGGTATCGTGCCCCTGGACCCGCGCGTGCAGGTGCTCGGCGCATCGAGCGACCACCTCGTGCTCGACGTGCACCACCTGCCCGAGCCGCCAGGCCTGGGTGAGGCGATAGCGTTCGTCCCCAACTACGCCGCTACGCTCGCTGCGTTCACTTCGCCGTACGTGGACAGGCGATTCGTCGGCTGAGGACCGGCGGTGCAGGCAGGGTGCTGACGCTGACATCGGTCGCTACTCGGCTACCACCCGGTACACGGCGCCGTTGAAGTCCACCACATAGAGCTCGCCGTCGTCGTCCTCGCCGAAGCTTGAGATCATCAGGTCCGTGTCGAGCAGCTCGGCAGTCTTCACGCTGCCGTCCTCGGCCCGCTGCAGTCCCCAGATTCGCCCTACCGTGAAATCGGCATAGACGTACGTGCCGTAGAGCTCCGGCTCCGCAGCGCCGCGGTACACGTAGCCGCCGGTCACCGAGGTTCCCGCGTCTCGGTCGTACTCCACGATCGGCATCGTGAACCCGGCGGGATCCGGCGCAGACGAGTCGGGCGGATAGGGATGCGTCGCCTCAAAGAGGTTCCAGCCATAGTTCTCTCCTCCGGGGGATTCCGCTGCCTGGAAGTCGATCTCCTCCCAGGCATTCTGGCCCACATCACCGATCCAGAGATCCCCGGTGGCCCGATCGAAGCTGAAGCGCCAGGGGTTTCGGAGGCCTGTCGCCCATACTGCCGCTTGCGTATCTGCCTGCCCGACGAACGGGTTGTCATCGGGCACTACGTAGCCCGCGGGGTCGCCCATGCCGCCGATCACATCGATGCGGAGCATCTTGCCCAGCAGCGTGCGGCCGTTCTGTCCGCTTCCGTACGGGTCACCGCCACTCCCGCCATCCCCGAGGCCGAGGTACAGGTACCCGTCGGGTCCGAATGCGATCATGCCACCGTTGTGGTTGGCAAACGGCTGTGCCACGTGCAGCAGCATCTTCTCGCTGGTGCGATCGACCGTTTCTCCGTCCACCGTGAAGCGCGATAGCACCGAAGCCCCATCTTGCTGCGTGTAGCTCACGAATACCGTGCTGTCCTCGGCGAATGCGGGAGAGAATGCGATGCCGAGCAGTCCCTGCTCGCTCTCGGTGCTGACCGTGTCGGAGAGGTCCAGGAAGACGTCCTCGCGCATTCCGCCGCGGACCGTCCAAACCAGGCCGGTCTTCTCAACCACGAAGAGTCGCCCCGATCCATCGCCGACCCCCGTTACAAAGAGCGGCTGTCCGAAGCCGTCGAGCACCAGCTCGAGCCCGATCTCGATCTCATCGAGCGCAAGGGGCTCACCGCCTTCGATGTCCTCAAGGTCACCCTCCACCTCTGGTGTCTCCGTTGGAGCTTCCGGGACCACGGGCTCGGGCTCCGATCCGGTGCCCGCGCAGCCCGCGCCGGCGCTCACGAGTACACAGGCGAGTGTGACGGCAAGCGCGTGCCTGATCCGGGTGCTATCCATGACGCCTCCAGGCTTCCGGTGCCGATGGTTTCCTATACCCGCTGCGCTACAATCCCCGCATGTCCTCGCTCACCCGACACACCGCTCCAGTCGCTCTGGCGCTGCTCATCACCGCATTCGGCGTGTGGGGCTGCACGCCGCTTTCCACATCCGTGCGTGGATCCTCCGCCGATGCTCCCGTCGTGGTCCGTGCCACCGTCGTGCGGCACACCGACGGGGACACCGCTCACTTCAGGTTGGATGGTGGCACCGAGGAGAAGGTGCGGTTCATCGGCATCGACACCCCCGAGGTCAGCGGACAGGCTGAGCCATACGGCGAAGAGGCCGCCGCGTACACGGCGGATGCGATTCCGATCGGCGCGACGGTCTGGTTGGAGACCGATGCGGAGTTGCGTGATCGCCACGGGCGTTTGCTCGCGTACGTCTGGCTGGCAGAACCGCAGCGCGGCGACGACGCCGAGGTGCGCGAGTCGATGCTGAACGCGCGCATCGTGCTGGACGGTTATGCGAATGCCTACACGTATCCGCCCAACGTGAAGTACACGGATGTGCTGAGGGACCTGCAGTCCGAAGCACGTGCGGCGTCTCGCGGTCTCTGGGCCGACTGACAGTCGGGCTGCGCGTTCAGCCACGCTAACCTGACGAACGGTGCGTGCCAGACGCCGAGTTGGGGGAGTAATGTAATCAGTGCGCCTGATCGGGGGAGCGGGCGCAGCCGGCATGTACCGGGGCATCTCAGGGGCATGGGGGTTCAGGCAGATGCGTTCGATACGCATCGCGGAACGCGGGGTGCAGGGCACCCGTATCGCGCCATGCCCGCCCGATGGTGATTGGGCGGACCTGAAACGATCGAGCGCAGTCCCGCAGACTCATTCTCGCGCAGGGCCTTCTCCACCATAAGCACGGTGGGGCGTGGCAGCGCCCTCCACGCTAGGGGCGGATCTTCCGAGGGCGAGGAGAGAGCGATGCGAAGGAGAACAACGAGGCTGATCGCGGTAGTGGCGGCGTTGGCGTTGCTGGTGTCGGCCGCGGCCGCGATGGGCGCGATGCCGCGCGACGAGGTGGGAACACCCGGTCAGCACATGAGGCAGGACAAGCGTCCGCACCCGCTCGGCCAGAAGGCGGCGGCACTGCGGACGCTGGCGTTGGAGGCACGGGTATCGGGGCAGGCGCCCGGACCGGTGTACGAGGCCGCACCGGGCAAGTTCGTGGATCTCGAACTCGAGGGCACCGGCATGGTGTGGACGGTTCCCGGCGAGTTCCCCGACTACCCGCACAACAGCATCGAGGAGCCCGACCGCGCAGTGGACAACTCCACGCTGTGGATGGCCGACTTCAGCGAAGCGTACTACGACGAGATGCTGTATGCGCGCGGCGCCGATGTGAACTCGATGGCCGAGTACTTCCTTGAGCAGTCGAGCGGGCGCTACACCGTTGATGGCGACTGCGTGGACTGGGTGATGGTGCCAGAGACGCACGAGGTCTACGACGACGGTGACGCCAATAACGACACCTCCGAGAACGTGTGGCTGTTCCTCAACGACAGCCTTGACGGCTGGTATCAGGCCGAGCGTGACGCGGGGAAGACGCCAGCGGAGATCGACGCCTATCTCGCGCAGTTCGACGTGTACGACCGCTACGACTGGGATGGCGACGGGCTATTCGAGGAGCCCGACGGCTACATCGACCACTACCAGTCGCTTCACGCCGGGCAGGGCGAGGAGGAGGGCGGCGGCGAGCTTGGCGACGAGGCGATCTGGAGCCATAGCTGGTACGCCTACTACGACGACATCGGGACCACCGGCCCCTCGGCGGAGTACCTGCTTGGAGGCATCCAGATCGGCGAGAGCAGCTACTGGATCGGCGACTACACGATCCAGCCGGAGAACGGCGGCGTGGGGGTGTTCACGCACGAGTTCACCCACGACCTGGGCGCGCCCGACCTCTACGACTACTACGGGGAGAACGGCACCGGGTTCTGGACGCTGATGTCGAGCGGCTCGTGGCTCTCCGACAACGACTACGATCTGGGCTCGGCGCCGTGCCATGAGGACGCGTGGGTGAAGCTGCAACTCGGCTGGCTTGCCTATGAGGTGGCCACGCCCGGCGAGGTCACGGAGCTCACGCTCGGACCGGCCGAGTACAACTCCACGCAGCCGCAGGCGCTGCTTGTAGACCTCGGCAAGAAGTTCAAGGACTGGGACATCGGCGATCCGTATGCCGACGACCACTTCTACTACAGCGGACAGGGCGACAACCTGCGCAACAGCATGACCAAGCCGGTGAGCCTGCCGGAGACCGGCGCCGGCCTGAGCGCGATGGTCAGGTATGGCATCGAGGAAGGGTACGACTACGCGGCCGTGATCGTCTCGGTGGCGGGCGGCCCCTGGCAGACCGTGTCAACGAGCCTCTCCAACTCGACCGTCGATGAGAATGGCATCGATGGCTTCGTTGACGAGTGGGTGCCGCTCACGGTCGACCTCTCGGAATACGCGGGGCAGGACGTGGAACTCGGCTTCCAGTACGTGACCGACGGCGGTGTGGCCGAGGTGGGCTTCATGGTGGACGACATCGTGATCGCCGGCCTGCCGCTCGATGGCGCCGAAGCCGATGCCGGGTGGGAGTTCGATGGCTTCAAGACGACCACCGGTTACGAGAGCGGCTGGTACTGGAACTACTACCTGGCCGAGTACCGGCAGTACTGGGGCTACGACGTGGCGCTGGCCAACTGCTACAACTTCGGCTGGCTGTACGGCAAGGACGCGGAGCCCGATTGGAACGAGAAGTATGCGTATCAGGACGGGTTGCTGGTGTGGTACTGCGACACGTCGCAGCCGGACAACAACACCGCGAACCATCCCGGGGAGGGGATCGCGCTGCCGGTGGACGCGCACCCCGATGCGATCATGCGCGACGGCAAGAACGCCTGGCGCAACCGCGTCCAGACCTACGACGCGACCTTCGGTGTCGAGGACACCGACGCGCTCACGCTCCACTACTACAGCAGGGAGTACAGGATCCCGAGCCTGAAGGCGAACCCGGTCTTCGACGACGAGCTCAACTACTACAACGACGTGATCCCGCTGAACAGCGTGAAGCACCCGGAGTCCGGTACCAGGATCGAGGTGCTCGACACCACTTCAACGCGCAAGAACGGCTCGTACATGGCCGTGCGTGTGACGGCGCCGCTGCCGGAGGTTCCTTCCGAGTGAGCGGATGAGCGAGTGGCCGCTTGCGTGGCGTGGGGCCCCGGATATCCGGGGCCCCACGCGTGCTAGTATGCAGTCACATCGATCCGCGTTGACGCACGAAAGAGAGGACGCCTGAGATGTCGTTCCCCGAGCCCCTCGAGCGCATGACGTTCGATGTCCCCACCCTCATGACCGAGCATCCGCCGCTCATCCATCACCCCAACAAGCGCGTGGTGTTCGAGATCGCATGCGGTGAAGGGCACGAGTGCTCGGGTGAGATCGGCTACACGCAGTGGCCGGCGTTCCCGCTGCCGGAGCGAGTGGACCCCGCGGCCGGGCTGGACGCGCTCGAGAGCCGCTGCGGCATCATGGACTACGAGCCGGTGGAAGACTCTCCAGACGCCGTGGAGTGGCACGTCAACTTCGCCGACCAGATGCTGTTCTTCGCCTACGGGTCCGGCCTCTTCGCGCAGGATGAGATGCAGTGCGCCGAGCACCCCGCATTGGGTGCGCTCGTGGAGGCGCTGCGTGCCGACGGCCACAGGGCCGTGACAGAGACCGCCGACGGTCCTACGCCCGTGTTGGTGACCGGCGTGGAGCGTCGAGTGAAGGTCAGGACCAACATGAACGCCAAGAAGGGCCGCCCGCGGGGACTCTACGGCAACGAGTTCGCGGTGGCCTCACCCGAGGCTGTGGAGCGCGCAACCAAGCGGATCGACCCGCCTACGATCACCAACATCATCGCCATGGCGGCGCCCACCTACCGCAACGGCAGGTACGAGCGCTCGATGATCGAGCGCATCCTCGTGACTGCGTATACGGGGTTCGCCGCTGCTGTAGCCGAGTCGGGACGCATGGTGCCCGGTGCCCCCGCTGCGATCCACACCGGATACTGGGGCTGCGGCGCCTTCGGGGGCAACCGCACGCTGATGTCGATGCTGCAGCTGATCGCCGCGGGAATGGCTGGAGTCGAACGTCTCGTCTTCCATACGGCGAGTGCCGAGGGCACGTCGCTCTCCGATGCCGAGCAGATCATCCGTGAGCAGCTGGCGACGGGTCAGTCGTACGCAACAAGCGACCTCATCGACAGGATAGACGCGATGGCGTTCGAGTGGGGCAGGAGCGAGGGCACCTGATGGGCGTCAGCCCCGGGATGGGAGGGCATAGCACCCTCCAGTCCCTGCAGCGCGACCCGTCTGTGAAGAGCCAGCAGGTCGCTCCAGGGACCGCCCGGAGGGTGTTCGGCCTTCTGAAGCCGTACCGCGGTCGGCTGGCCGTGTTCCTGGCCCTTGTCACGGTCGAGGCGGTCATCGGTGTCATCGACCCACTCATCTACCGGGAGATCATCAACGGCGGCATCCTCGGTGGCGACGCCGCGCTGGTGGTACGCCTCGCGTTGCTCGTTGCCGCACTCGCCATCGTTGACGGTGCCATCCTGCTCGTCCAGCGATGGGTCTCTCTTCGCATCGGCGAGGGTCTGATGTTCGATATGCGCACGCGTGTGTTTGCGCACGTACAGCGCATGGGGCTCGCCTTCTTCGTGCGTACGCAGACCGGTGCGCTCGTCAACCGTCTCAACGATGACGTGCAGGGTGCGCAACAGGCGCTCACCGACGTGCTCTCGGCAGTAGTCGGCAACCTCCTTCGCGTTGGACTCGTGCTGGTCGCCATGTTCGCGCTCTCCTGGCAGCTGACCCTGGTGGCGCTCGTGGTGGTGCCGCTGTTCCTGTTGCCGGCAAAGTGGCTCGGGCGACGCATACAGCGCATCACCCGGGAGCGCTACGAACTCAACGCCGAGATGAACACGACGATGGTCGAGCGGTTCAACGTATCCGGCGCGCTGCTGGTGAAGCTCTTCGGGCGTGCCGACGAGGAGGACGCGGCCTTCGCCATGAGGGCGGGCCGGGTCCGCGACATCGCGATCACCCGCAGCGTGTACGGCCGCGTGTTCTTTGTGGCCTTGACCCTGACAGCGTCCGTCGCCACGGCGCTCGTGTACGGCTGGGGTGGCGTGCTCTCCGTGCGTGGCTTGATCGATGTCGGCACCGTGGTGGCGCTCACCGCGTACCTCAACCGCCTGTACGGTCCGCTGACCGCCCTCTCCAACATGCAGGTGGACGTCATGACGGCGCTGGTATCGTTCGAGCGCGTGTTCGAGGTGCTGGACCTTCCGCTGCAGGTGCCCGAGAAGGCCGAGGCCGTCGAGCTCTCACGCGGCCCGGCCCGAATCGAGTTCGATCACGTGAGCTTCGCGTATCCTGCCGCCTCGGAGGTGGTTCGCGGGTCGCTCGCTGGCGTGGCACAGCCTGAGCCGGTCCAGTCAGCAGCTGTCCTCCGGGACATCGACTTCACCGTCGAGCCCGGGCAGCTCGTGGCGCTCGTAGGCCCGTCGGGTTCCGGCAAGACGACGCTCAGCTACCTGATCCCGCGCCTGTACGATGTCACCGGGGGCG
>CAZOSR010000078.1:0-8093 GCA_964582445.1 uncultured Coriobacteriaceae bacterium
CCGCCGGAGCCGATCTTCTCTATGACCCTGTATCTGCGTCCGAATACGACATCTTCCACGGATGGACCGCCCTCTCCTGCATCCTGCGAGGCGCCAGAGCGCCGCCTCATTCTACCGTATGGGTACCGTTGCCGCAGCGTGCATCATCGCGCCACTCCGAGCGCCGCCTCCAGTACGCCTCGAGCGGCCGGTGCCGCCACGCTTCCACCCACTCCGGAGTTCTCGAGGATGATCGCCACCGCCACTCGCGGTTCCTCGGCCGGCGCGAACGCGACGAACCACGCGTGCGTCTCCACCGACTTGCCTGCTTCGGCAGTGCCGGTCTTACCTGCGACGGTGACGCCCTGGATTGCGGCTCGGCCACCTGAGCCGGAGCGGACGACGCCGGTCATGGCCTCGGTGACCGCGTTGGCGGTCACCGGGTCTAGCGCTGTTGTCCATGTCCGGGGAGTGGTGCTGGTGATGATCCGTCCGGAGCGATCGGTGATCGCGTTGATGAGATACGGACGCATGACGACGCCGTCGTTGGCTATCCCTGCCGTGATGAGCGCCATCTGCAGTGGCGTGACCTGCGGCCCGGCCGGGCTATCGTGCTCGCCCACCGGCTGGCCAACGCCTGCCCATGCCGTCTCCCAGACGGTCATCTCGGCCGGATCAGGCATGAGGGACGTGGTCGTGGGCAGGTCGAATGGCACACGCGAGCCGATGCCGAACTCCTCGCACTGCCCCACCAGGACGTCGGCGCCGATGTCGCGGGCGAGCTGACCGAAGACCGTGTTGACCGAGCTGGCGGTGGCCTTTCGCAGGTCGATCGCACCGTAGGCGCTGCCACCGTAGTTGGTCACCGGCGCGCCACCGATATCCAGTCGTGCGGGACCGGTGTAGGTGGTCTCAAGCGACGCGACCCCGTTGCCCAGCGCTGCGGCAAGCGTCACGATCTTGAACGTCGAGCCCGGCGGGTAGAGGCTCCCGCCTGCGCGGTCGAGCAATGGAGCGGCAGTGCCATCGCCCGAAAGCGTGATCCACTCCTTGTCGATCAGTGCCGGATCGTATGCGGGGTTCGAAGCGTAGGCGAGCACCGCTCCGGTCGTTGGATCGATGGCAACGCACGCTCCGCGCCGGTCGCCGAGTGCGTCTTCGGCTGCCGCCTGCACGCGCGAGTCGATCGTGAGGCGGACGTCGTTGCCGGGGACGGGCGTTCCCGCGGCCGCTTCGATCATGTCGGCAAGGGTGGCGAAGTCACGCTTGCCCGCGAGCGCCTCATTGGCGGCCGCCTCGATGCCGGCCCGGCCGTAGCGCAGGCTGTAGTACCCGAGAACGTGGGCCGCGAGGCTTCCGTGCGGATACCGTCGTGTGTAGGTCTCGCCACTCCGCACGGACTCAGCAAGCACCACACCGTCCGCAGTGATGATCGCTCCGCGCTCCTGGCGCATCTCCGCGGTGAGTCCCCGGGTGTTCGCAGGGTTTGCCGCGAGGGCGCCGGCGGATATCACCTGCACGTAGGTGAGATTCGCTACGAGCGCCGTTGTGAGCACAGCCACTATCACGCCGATTGCGTTCAAACGCCGGGTCAGGGCGACTCTCCCGAGCAGGCCCGTGCCGCCGGACACTTCGATCTCGGCTGCCTGCCCGGTCCCGGCATCCCCGGCGCGCATGAGCAGCGCGAGCAGGATGAAGTTCGACACGAGCGAGCTGCCGCCATAGCTCACGAATGGCAGCGTGATGCCGGTGAGCGGGATCAGACGCGTGACACCGCCGATTATCACGAAGGATTGCAGGCCGATGATTGCAACGAGTCCCGTGGCCGTGATCGCTGCCATGTCCGATCGCGCCCGGGAGGCGGTGGCCAGTCCGCGGAAGCAGAACACCAGGAAGGCGATGATGAGAGCCGCGCCGCCGAGCAGTCCGAGTTCCTCGGCGATGGCGGTGAAGATGAAGTCGGTCTCGATGAACGGGATGCGACCGGGAAGCCCACGCCCGACACCCAGGCCGAGCATGCGCCCATCAGCCAGCGCAAAGAGCGACTGTACGAGCTGGTATCCGCGGCCGGTGGCATCGGCGAAGGGGTCGAGCCAGATTGCCACGCGCTGCTGCACGTGTCCGAACATGGAGTAGGCGGCGGCCGCGCCTACGGCGAAAAGGCCGAACCCCGTGAGCACGTACGCGGGACGGCCCGTAGCGGCATACAGCATCACCAGGAAAGTGCCGTAGAAGAGCAGGCTTGAGCCCAGGTCCTTCTCGGCCACGAGGACGACAAGGCTCACCGCCCACATGAGCAGGAGTGGTCCGAGGTGTCGCGCAGGGGGCAGCCACACACCGAGCGTTCGTTTGGTGGAGACCGAGAGCACCTCGCGTTTGTCGGCGAGATATGCGCCGAGGAACACGACGATGAGGATCTTCGCCACCTCGGCGGGCTGGAACGAAAGGCCGGCAAAGCGCAGCCAGAGCTTGGCGCCATTGACCTCGACGCCGATCACGGCCGGCAGGACCAACAGGACGAGACCGGCCAACACGATCGTGTACTTGTAGCGGCCCAGTCGCTCGAGCGTAGGCACGAGTGCGAGAGTGGCGATGAGCGCCACGATTCCCACGAGCACCCACAGGACCTGGCTTGCGGCCAACTCGGAATCGAGACGGGTGATCGTTGCGAGCCCTACGCCCGTGAGCAGGAACGCGAGGGGCATGAGCACCGGGTCGGCGCCACGCGCCAGGAAGCGTGCGGCGATGTGTGCAATCAGGAAGCAGGCCAGGAGTCCGAGTGGAACGAGCAACTGGGAGAGGGTGACGGTTCCTCCCTGTGCGCCACGCACGAGCACGAACAGGAGGACCACCGGGAGTGCGGCGGCGAGCAACAGGAGCAGTTCTGTGGAGCGGCGGCTTCTCACGGGGGCCCTATGGCGCCGGGGACGGCGAGGATTCGACAGCGCGGAGCCGGTACGCTTCGACCAGGGCCGTAGCCTGCTCCAAGCCGTCGACCTGGATGCCCTGCGCGAGGCGGGTGGCTGTGATGGTGTCGAGCGAGCTCACCGGTATCGTGGTGACGTCGGAGCGCTGGTTGAGGGTCAGTCCGGCGAAGGTGCCAGGAACGCCTTCGTAGACGACGACGTACCCTCCTTCATCGATCAGATATGCCCTGGAGCTGGCATAGGAGCGTGCCGCCCACGCGGCCCCACCCACTACTGCGATGGCTGCTGCGACCCAGAGCACCCTGGCCCACAGGCTGCGCGCGGAGCCATGGTGTGCAGACGCACGCCCGCCACGCCGCTCGACATCGACAACCACGACCGTGACGTTGTCCTGGCCGCCTGCGGCCACGGCGCGGTCGATCAACTCATCAACGGCATCATCGGGTGTCGGCGACGTAGCGAGCACGTGGGCGATTTCAGTGTCCGGGACCATTGACGTGAGGCCGTCGGTGGCGAGGAGCAGCCGGTCGCCTGGCGCGGCCTGCACCTCGAAGGTGTCGGCCATCATGTCGGGGTCGGACCCTAGCGCCCGCGTGATGACGCTGCGGTTGGGGTGGACGCGGGACTCCTCGGCGGTGATCCGGCCCTGCCTGACCAGATCGGCCACGAGTGAGTGGTCGTCGGTGAGCTGTTCGAGTGTGCCGAGATGCAGGAGGTATGCTCTGCTGTCACCGACATGGGCCACTGCGAGCCGGGTGCCATCGATCATGACCGCAGTGAGCGTGGTGCCCATGCCCGGCTTACCGCGGCCCGATGCCGCAGCATCGATCACGGCCGCGTTGGCCTGTCGGACCGCCCGGCCGAGCGCTTTGATGTCGGCGGATCGGGGGGCGGCATCGAGCAACGTATCGATCGCGAGAGAGCTGGCAACTTCACCGGCTTGATGTCCGCCGAGCCCGTCGGCGACGGCGAACAGCGGCGGGGCGAGCAGGAATGCGTCTTCGTTGTCGGAGCGGACCCGACCGACGTTGCTATCTCCCGCGTATCCGGGGTCGTGCGCCGGGGTCATAGCTTGACCACCTCGATGCGGTTCCGCCCGAACTCGATGGCATCACCGTTGACCAGCGGCATCACGCGGGTCACGGGCTGACCATTGAGAGACGTTCCGTTCGTCGAGCCGAGGTCCTCAAGCACGGGGCCATCGTCGGTGATGCTGACACGCGCATGCGTGGAGGACACGAAGTCGTCTGCGATCACGAGGTCCGCATCCGGCGAGCGGCCGATGAGTATCGGCCCTGTGAGCGGCACGCTGATGCCCGTGATCTCCCGCGGACCTCGCGTCACTCGCAGGGCGAGGGTCCCCGAACTGCGCCGTTTCGCGCCTCCGACCATCCCGATGCCTGTGCGCACGGCTGCGAGCAAGAAGAGGTACAGCAGCCCGA
Source organism: uncultured Coriobacteriaceae bacterium (assembly GCA_964582445.1). Taxonomy (GTDB): domain Bacteria; phylum Actinomycetota; class Coriobacteriia; order Anaerosomatales; family Anaerosomataceae; genus Anaerosoma. The sequence continues at coordinate 4,349 of CAZOSR010000078.1, forward strand.
GGAGCACGATGCGTCCGAACAGGAGCACGATATCGATCATCGGTCAGTCCCCCGGCTCGTGGTAGACGAGACGCGCGAGACCGATCTCGATCACGTCGCCGTTGCGCAAGCGAGCGCGTTCCACGTTCCGGCCGTTGACGCGCGTGCCGTTCGTGGAGCCAAGGTCAGTGATCGCCCATCCGTCGTCGAGGCGGATGAATGCCGCGTGGCGGCGCGACACATTGGCATCGGCGATATGGATCTGGCATTCGGCCAGGCGACCGACCACGACCTCCTCGCCTGCGAGGGCCACGTCGTGCCCCAGGTCGCTGACGGTCACCGTGGCGATGCCGGGCGTGGGCGGCGCTCCGGGCTTGCGTCCCGCAGCGCGCACGGGGTCTTGCTCCGGCTCCTCGGCAAGCGATGCGCTCACCCTGAAGCGCCCGAGCTTGAGGTCGTCATGGACGACGAAGTCGACTTGCGGTCGTTCGTGAAGGTGATATCCGTGCTCGCGAGCGTGATCGGTCAGATAGGTCGCGAGTTCCCCGGCGAGTGTCGTCCTGAATCTGCCGAGTTTGTCGCTGTCCTCTGCTGAGAGGGCCACCGTATACGACGTGGGGATGTAGACCGTCGCCACGCCGAGCGAACGGCCATCGTCAGCGGCGCGGGCGAGCGCACGCGCGAGCTCGACGGGCTGGACGGGAGAGCGGAAGGCGCCAGCGAACATGCCTTCGATCGCGCCGCCGATCCTGTCTTCGAAATCGGAGAGGATGCCCATGTGCCTGCGCTGTCATCGGGGTCGTTGCGGATTCTTCATGATACCAGCGCCTTGCCGCTGACAACCCCCAGCCGTCGCCGGGCCGTTGACAGAGGCGGATCACCTACGGTCGGGCTCACTCGTCCGCGGGCCGTGCAGGTGGACCGAGCGCGATGACGATAGCCATGACGGCAGAGGCGGCAACAAGGTCGGTTGCCGCAGCAGTGAGCAGCGTCTTGTCAGGGATGGTGAGACCCCAGAGCGCGTAACCTCCGGCAAGCAGGCCGATGCCGATGATCGTGCCAGCCACTGCCCAGGCACGCGTGAGATGCCGGCACGCCACCGAGCAGGCGGCAGCGGCGAGTGCCCACGACGCGACCGCGATGAGGATGCCCGGGTCTGCGAGCGCAGCGGCCATCTCGTCCCCCGGGACGCCATGGCCCCAGGGCATCGTGAGCCAGCGCCAATCTGCGTGCAGCAAGGGGGGTGCGGATCCTCCGGCCGCCGCCACGAGTATCGTGAGCAGGGCCGAGGATGCTCCGGCGACGGCTGCTCGAAGCGGCGGAAACGCGAAGCCGGCGATCATCGGTACTGCGGGCGCGCAGCGGACGATAGCCAGAACGGGAGCGACGGCCGGGGCCAACGCGTCGCCTTCTCCGCGTCGTCCGCTCACTGCCCACAAGGCAGCGATGAGGACGAGTGCGAGAACACCGGCCCACCACACGGTCGCGGCGCCGATACCTGCCGAGATCGCGATACCACCAAGCGCGAGGCCGAGGCCGGGCGCAAGTGCGCCGGCAAGGCCGACGAGCGCTCCGGACACGAGTGCGGAGGCGCCTTCACCGAGTACAGCGCTCACCCCGGCCCAGGCGAGCCATCCGCAGACGAGTGCGGCGCCCACACGTCTGAACCACGCCGCGTGCAGGGCGAGCGAGTCCCAGAGTCCCAGCCGCCCGTGCTCCCCCGCGAACTCGATCTCGTCGCCAAGCGACTCGTCGAGGTACCGGGCCAGGTCCTGCCGCCCCGCGTGCGCATCTCCCAGCAGCGGGGAGAGATCGGCTGCGAACTCGGCGACCGACGCGTACCGGTCATCCGGGTCGGGAGCGAGCGCTGTCAGCAGCACCTCGTCGACCTCGGCAGGCAGCTCCGGTTCGAACTCCGACGGGGCGGGGACCGGAGCCGTCTCGATCTTGAAGAGCGAACCCTCCGGGGTCTCGGCGTCAAAGGGGTTGGCGCGTGTGAGCAGCTCGTAGAACAGGGCGCCGAGCGCCCAGACATCGGCCCGTTCGTCGACGTGTTTTCCTCGTATCTGCTCGGGGGGCATGAAGCCGAGCGTTCCACTTGCGCCTTGTGCGCCACCTGTCGCGTCGGTGAGCGCCGCCACACCGAAGTCGGCCACCTTCACGCGTCCGTCCCGTGCCACCAGCACGTTCGCCGGCTTGATGTCCAGGTGGAGCACACCGTTGCCATGGGCGAACGCGAGTGCGCCGCCTACGCATTCGAGCACCCAGGCAGCCTCGTCGTCATCGAGCGGCTCTTCCCGCTCATCGAGGATGTCGGCCAGCGACGCACCGTCGATGTCCTCCATGACGATGTATGCGTCCGCCTCACCCGTGTCCCACTCGTGCACGGTCACGATCGAGGGGTGGTTCAGCATCGCGGCAGTGCGTGCCTCGGCAAGGCCGGTGGTTTGAAGCGCGCGACCGTTGCGGTCAGTCGGCAGCGGTAGGCGCTTGATGGCAACGCGGCGTGCCATCTTGGTGTCGAAGGCGAGAGCGACAGAACCGAACCCCCCGGACCCCAGGTCGGCTAGTGGGCGATAGCGGTCGAGGATGAGCTGTTCGTCCACGATGCTCCAGTCGCGTTGACGCTGCGATTGTACGTCAGCCGGTGTCTCCGGACATGCGACAGGGCGAGGCATGTAGCCTCGCCCTGTGTCCATGCCGTGCAGGACAGCGCCTACTCGCTGACGATCTGCACCAGTTCCAGATCGAACGTGAGGTCCTGGCCCGCAAGCGGGTGGTTGAAGTCCAGCGTGACGAACTCGTCGGTGATCTCCGCAACCATTGCGTTGACCCGCTGCCCCTCGGGACCCTGGAGCTCGACGCCCCAGCCCACCTGCGGAAGACTGTCACCGAATGCATCAAGCGGTACTTCCTGCGTGGCCTCATCGATGCGCTCGCCGTACGCCTGAGCGGCCGGGATGGTGACCGTCACGGTCCCTCCGACCTCAAGCTCGGCCACCGCGGTCTCAAAGCCCGGGATGACCGACCCTTCGCCGAGGGTGAAGCTCAACGGGTCACGGCCGCGGCTGGTGTCGAACTCGGAGCCATCGGCGAGGGTACCGGTGTAGTGCACGCGCACGGTATCGCCGTTCTGTGGTTTCACGGGGGGTTCTCCTGTCATTCGGAAGCTGTGGTCCAGCCTCTCACTCTACCGCACCTTTCGGGGACGTGCTTGATGGGAGGTACGTGAGAGGCAGCAGCAGCTGGGTTATGCTAGCCGCGTCCGCACTTCGAGCCACCGTCCGATGCGGCAGGGAGAATCGTGCCAGACTCGACCGGATCCCGGGGCCGATGGTGACCCACGAGGGGCATAGCATCGCTCGGCGCACAGCCTACGCCACCATGGCACAGGTAGTGTCGCTGATCGCCGGCTTCGCGAGCGCGATCATCACCGCACGTCTCCTCGGGGCATCGGGCCGAGGGGTTCTGGCGCTCGCGGGGCTCATCGGCACTATCGTCGTGGGAGGTCTCTCGTTCGGCATCGGACCCGCGCTCAGCTTCCTCATGGGGAAGCGGCGGTACTCCCTGGCGACGTTGATCATCGCGTCGGTCTTCTACGCGGCACTCTTCGGCTTTCCCGTGGCGATTCTGCTTCTACTGTCCGGGAACGTGCTTCTCGAGGGCATGCTTGCGGGCCTCACTTACGGCGATCTGCTCTGGATAGCAGCGGGATTGCCCGCTGGCTACGCATTTCTGTTCATCGGGCAGGTGCTCGTGGGCGCAG
>CAZOSR010000079.1:0-8091 GCA_964582445.1 uncultured Coriobacteriaceae bacterium
CACGATGGTCGTGGCGTCCAAGTAATCGAGCCGCCGCGAAACCCGGGGCGCTTCACTCCTCAATGCCTTTCTGGACCTTTTGTGTCAGCGAAGACCGAGGCGGTGTGGATAATTCCTAATCGAACGGGGAGTCCGCACAAGCGGCTGCCGAGAACGCGAACTGGACACGCGGATCGGCACAATGTCGCATTCAATCCCAAGCGTGCGCAACACTACCTACTGACGGAGACTGGCTTGTGGACTGCCGACACCCTGCAGCCGCTCCCTCGTGGCCCTAGTCGCGAAGTCCTACGTACCGGCGTGCCAACTCGCACGTGGATGATCTGGTCAGCGCACCCATCATCAAGAGAATCTCAAAATCGCAGATGTCACGTCTAGTCAAGACGCTGGAGGGAAGTCACACTATTCATAAGCCGCCCGCTCGACGAGGATCCCTACCCCCGACAGTAGCTCAGCGCCATCGCTATCCAGATGCGCGAGGCTGGGGCCTATCATCGAAGTCGCCTGTATCGTGGCAGCAGCAATCAACCCCAAGGGACTCCGCGAAACCACTGGCCTGGAGCCCCTGACCGAGGAGAGCGGAACAGCCCCGACGCCGGTCATGCACAACTTCTCGACCGTGAGGCTGCTGGTGTCCAATTCGCACAGGGGGTTGGTGTTGCCGGTCAAGGTAGTGTCTCCGAACCCCGCCTGACAGCCCTGCTGTACATGCTTCTCGCGCGAGTGCCGTGTTGCATGATGCGGTCCGCGCGACCCTTCGTGGCCGCGCCCACACGAGTAATCGAGCAACCCGCAAGAACGACTGAACCCCGAGGTGCCGACGCCGGAGCAACATCGTCGACATCCTCCCGGATTGCGCCAGCATCCTCGACTCGTGAACTCAACGCGCTACGAACAGCACGACGAGCAGCCGGTCATCAGCCGCTATATGTCAGCTGTCTCCATTAAGAAGCGATGCAGATGGTCCTGGTGACACAGGACGGACTCGCAGGCTGGGTGGTGCTTACACTGACGGCAGGTCGAGAGGCATAGCGAATGGAGACCTCAAACCTCATAAATCACCTGACGGAACGTGGTCAGTAATCTGCTGCTTCTGAAGATATCTCGCCATACTTTTCTCCTGAAGAGCCAACACTTACGAGACTCACACTAGCGACGTATCACTCGGAGGGGGCCTTGGGGGCCATAGGGGCCTTGGGGGCCATAGGGGCCTTGGGGGCCATAGGAGTACCCGGCCCTCCCACCATGCCTCTTGCAGCCTCAAGACTTGTCTTACAGAACGGACATTTCTTTGGCAACATACCCTGAGTGTAGTTCACTGTCTTTCCACAATTGGGACAAGGAACACCTGCATTTGCCTCCGCTGGCCTAAAACACATTCTGCTACTCCTCTCAGTGATGTGACACCATCATCATATTCAGTCAGGTTCACAGTGCGCGATGTCATCGATGACAAAAATATCTCCGCGTTCATGTTCGTTTTCACGTGATCCAAGGCCACCCGCCGCCTCCCCTGCACGCCGGCGAGCGCGTTCTTCCCCGCCACATACCCCTACTAGATTTGAGATTCGCGAACTCGGTTGACACAAGGGTGTCCACCGTGTGTCGACAGGGGGAAGGTGATGATAGACGCGACAACGCCATATCGGATGGATACTCCGCGTACTGGAACATGGGCGGGAGACCGGGAGCGTCGCGAAGGCTACCCGATACTTCGGTATCTCGAGGCAGTGCTACTACAAATGGAGAAGGCCCATGGGGTTCAGGGTGAGGCCGAGTTCGTGAACAAGAAGCCGTGTCCTGAGAACCTGAAGACCCGAGTCCCGGCGGAGGTGGAGAAGAAGATTCTCCGCCTCCGCCGGGACCGTCACTTCGAGCCCATGCGAATCGTGTCGTACCTCGATCGACATCACGGCAACACCCCGTGCAGCGGCGGGATTGTCGGCCCGCTGTGCCGGAACGGCCTGAACCGTCTGCCGGTGGACTGCCGTACCCGCTCGATGGTGAGCACGCGCATGCGAGAAGCAGGTTCCCGGGCACTACGTCCGGATCGACGTGGAGTTCCTGCGGTTCACGAACGGTGAGGGCAAGAAGATCAAACGCTTCCAGTACATGGTGATCGACGATGCGAGCCGGGTCTCAGGTGCTCGAGATCTTGAGACAGGCACGCACTGGCCAACGCCATCGGCTTCGTGGACTACGTCATCGAGCGCTTCTGAGTTCGGCATCCACACGATACGGACTGACATTCAATCTAAGTTCGACGTCAGCCAATGCTCGCGAGAAACACAGACTGCTGGCCCAGCTGGAGCATGGACGCAGACGGGATGCAGGGGTGTGTCTCTTGTATCCAGTCGTACTTCTCAGGCAGCGGGTAGTTGCACTGGGCGAGCGTCGGCATGCCGTCGGGGACGTCCGTGAACAAAATCCCGCAGATCAGCAGGTCCGGAAACGCAGCGATGCACCAATCGAAGACCTCGGCGTTGTGCTTCGCCCAACTGGAGAGAGTCGCCCGTCTCGAGTAGCGGGTCATCTCATGCTCCGCGATCATGTCGGGATCACACATTCCGACCCCGGCATGCCTGCAGGTGCCCGTTCACGACCGCGCAGTCCCCGCTTCGGCCCTGCGGGCCTTCGGCCTTCTCGAACACGGCGTCCTTCGCGCCTTCCTCGCCCGCCACCCTGTCCGCGACCGCACCAGCGACACCGTACCCGATGACGATGACGTCGACGTCAATCTCTGTATCGACGTCGACTATCGCACGCACCAGAAGCGGAGGTGCCTGACTTCACCGAGCAATCGGCGGAGTCGAGCTACGCGACTGCCGGCGCGAAAAGCCCTGAGGATTGCGCCAGTAGATAAATACGCCCCTCACCCCTCCCCGAGCAGCGCCCTCACATCGCAGACGACGCGCTCCTGCGCTTCATGCCCGCTGCGGACGACGTCGCAGATGCCCTCGGCGAGCGTCATGAACGTGGGAGCCGGGTTCACCGCCTCGACCGCCTCGCGCCACTCGGAAGGAATCGCGTTCGCGCCAGAGAGGGCACCCGCGATCGCGCCGGCCACGGACGCCGAGGAGTCGCAGTCCCGGCCGAAGTTCACGCACCCTTCCACCGTCGCGCGGTAGTCGCCGTCGGCTGCCAGGAACATGCACATCGCGATCGCGAGGCTCTCGGCACCGTCCGCCGGGAACTGCTGCCGCACGACATCGAGGAGCTCGGCCTGCAGCGTCCTGGTGTCCCCGTGGCGCTCGGCGATCTCGATCGCCCGGTCGATGAGGGCCTCGTTCTTCCGCCCGACGACCTGATACCACGCCGAGCCGCTCCACAGCGGCCCCTCCACGCGCTGTTTGTGCTCGCGTACGCATGTCAACATGCGCTCCACGACCTCGCGCGCGGTGATCCCCGGAATCATGGCCGCAGCGATCCCCGCCGCCGCCATGGCAGCCGAGTGCCGTGAGTAACCCTCGACGATGAACATCGCCTCGAACGCCTGGTCGAACGCCCGCTGCGGATTGCAGGGACAGACCGCGCCATACGGCGCTATCGCCATGACGGCGCCGTTGGTGGGCTGCCCGCCGAAGATCTGCTTGGCGTCGCCGTACATCGCCTTGAAGTAGTACTCCTCGAGGAAGTCCCGCTCGAGATCGTGCGCGGCGTTGTACTTCTCGGCGTACATCCGCCGGAGGTCTCCGCTGGTTGTTGCCCTGCCCGTGCCGATGATCGCGTCGCAGAACAGCTTCGACATCCGGCTGTCGTCCGTGTAGGCCCCCGCTTCGCGGGCCCAGGGGCCGTGCGCGCCGAGTTGCCGCTCGGGTGGGTATGGCAACAAGCGGTCCACCCAGCCGTGCGCGGCGGCGATCTCCTCGTACGACTGCATCTCCACGGGTCCGCCCATCGCGTCGCCGATGGCCGAGCCGATGAGCGCGCCGTACACCCTGTCGAGCAGTCTGTCCACGATGTGCCTCCGATTGCATTGGGGAGATGGTGTTCGCCGCCAGCGATCTCACGTGCCTGTTCACGACCCGGCTGCATACCGGAGAGGATTCGATCGGCCAGGTGCAAACCACCTCATCCGCCTGAGACGCAGCCGGTATCCTCTTCGCGATCGATCAGCCCGAACAGCTCCTCGCGTGAAGAGACGCCGATCTTCGCGTAGATGTTGCGAATGTGGCTGCGAGCCGTACTCTCGGAGATGAGCAGGGTCTTGGCCACATAGGCGGGACCATAGCCCCGGCCGAGATAGCAGAGTATCTCGCTCTCGCGGGCAGATAGTCTGAACTTGCGCGAAATCACGTCGCAGCGAAGCTCAAGGCTCTCCTGAAGGGACGATGCGCCAGCGGGAATCGCCTGCGGCGTCGAGAGCGCTCGCCACGCCTCCAGTCCGAGCGAGATGAGGATACCTGCGAGCAGTACCGCCAGCAGGACCGGTAGCAGAGACGTCGCGGCATCGAAGTCCGGCAGAAGCCTCGCCATTCCCAGACCGACCGCCGAGACGAACGACCCCAGGAACAGGGCAACCCCGAACAGGAACGGCTGCGTGAACTCCTCGGCATGGGCGGTTCCGATGATTGACGCAAGCGCGAACACAGCCATGAACGCGAGAAAGACGTACAGCGCAACGGAGGCCATCGCCCCTGCGGGGCCCTCGGAAGGGAGACTGTTGAGGATGATGATCACACCCGCGCCGATCGGGATCACGACCTTGTACACGAATGACAGCATCGGCCGGTCAGGCCGCGTCAGGGAAAGCAGGATCACCAGGACGCCGGAGAGGATGCCGCCGACGAACTCGCTTTCCACTGAGTTGAAGAGGGACAACTTCCGCACGCTCATCATGAACGCGAAGAGCAGCAAGCCGAGCGCCGGCAGCCAGACCACCGACGCGAGCTGTCTGAGGCTCCGAATCAGTTGCATCGGCTCACGAAGCGACGCATCGGCGGATGCATCAGAGGCACCGCGCTCTTCAGGAATCTCGGCTCCCTGACCCAGGAGCGACATCAGACTGCCGATCAGCACGAGGAAAGGAAAGACTATGTATGTTGCTACCGTCGGCAACATCGTCATGCCCCATGACAGTAACGACGCCGCGATCGATGCCACCGCGATGAGCAACACCGCGCTACGCAGGTCCGTGACCAACTGACGGCCCCAGGCGACGCACACGGGCACCGCCCCCGCGCCCGTGCAAAGCCCCGCAACCAGCGCAACCAACGGCTGAGAGATCTCTAGCTCCATCAGGAAGAAGAAGACGACGCTGCCCAGGACGTACAAGGCAACGGCGAAGGCGAGAAGGATGGCCCCGGGCTGCCAGGAACGGCATCGGGAGGAGCGGATCACGAACCCCAGACTGACAACCATGCAGGCGCCGAACATCGAGGCGACGAACCAGCCGATGATCGAGGCGCCAGCGGGCGATTCATGGAAGATGGTGAACGTCGGCGAATACAGCATGAAAGTGCTCGCGAATGCGACGAAAGCAAGATGCGGCAGTTGGAACCTCAACCCGGCCCCTGGTCGATGCTGGATGCTCGTCGTGACAGCCCTGTCGTTGTCGCTCACACCATCTCCCGAATCCCGTCGGCTCACTCTAGCACAAGCGTTTCGGGCCAGACCTGGCGCCCGCAGAGCCCTCGTGCTCCGCCCACACCTTGTCTGCCGAAAACCGACCTCCGCAGCTCACCTACCTAATAACCGTGAGCCGCCCAAAGGATAGAACACCCAATATCCACGATTCTCCTCGACTTCTCTCTCATGTCCAATGGCTGGCAGGGCCGGGCGATACGTCCTGGCGAGCATTGAACGTCACCGGAAGGGAGAAGGCGTCATGAGGCAGACTCGAACGGCACAGCGAGACCCGGGCATCTCGAGACGGGACTTCATCAAGGGAGCGAGCCTGAGCGCGGTGGGCATGGCTGCGACCGGGGTTCTCGGCGGGTGCACGACTTCGAGCGGCACCGAGGAGCCCTCGGGCACTGAAGCAGTTGCTTCATGGAAGACACCTCCTGCCGAGGTCACGGAGTTTGCGCAGGAGTATGACTGCGACGCCGTCGTGGTCGGCCACGGCTTCGCGGGCATCACTTGTTGCCGCGAACTCGCCGAACAAGGCAAGAAGGTCATCCTCGTGGAGAAGCAACCGGAAGAGGGCTATATGGCCACCGGAAACGAGGCGGGCACCCTGAACGCCAGCGTCCTCCGGGAGCGCGGCATCCCCGAGATCGATCCAGTCGAGTTCTATCAGAACTGGATGGCGATGCACGGGGGCTATCCCAACCAGTCACTGATCATGAAGTACGCGCAGAACTCGGGCCCCAACATGGACTGGTACCTCTCCAGTTGTACTGAAGAGGATCTTGCGACCATGACCACCGCCTTCTTCCCGCCGACCGAACACCAGCTGGATCAGCTCGGCCCCTTCAAGTTCTGGGCCTCGACGGCGAGTTTCTATGGCGAATGCAACCAGACGACGCTTCACGGGTACAACCGGGCAACAGCCAAGGCAGCAGGCGCCGAATTCCACTTCTCCACCGAGGCCCAGTACATCATCATGGAGGATGGCAAGGTCGCCGGGCTTGTCGCCACGGGCGCCGACGACAAGCACGTGAAGTACAACTGCCGCGCGGTCATATGCGCGTGCGGCGGCTTCGGTGCCAACGTCGACATGATGCGCGACCTCATGCCCGATATCGCCGGAGCGCTGGTTGAAGGCGAAGAGCTCGCCTCACTCATGGGCGGCAACAACGGCCGTGGTGTCCAGATGGCACACTGGGCCGGTGCCCGCCTGGAGAGTCAGCCGGTCCCCGGCATGAACATGAAGGGGCTGTCGGTGCCTGGCAAGATGAACAATCTGCCCCAGGCGCTTTGGCTGGACGAGAACGGCAATCGCTTCTGCAACGAGTTCTGGCCCATCGCCGAACAGCGCGGCATCCCGACTGTCTACAGTGCCCGTAAGACCAAGTACGCGGTCGTCGACTCCAACTTCCCCACCTATCGGACCTACACGATTCCGCAGCACGGCGGTTTCCAGGCATCACAAGCCAACATTGCCGCCCTGCAGGAGTCACTCGACAAGGCCTACCAGAAGTTTCTCGGCACGTACGTAGAGGAGGAGACGAGCGAGACTGCGGGCGATATGGGTCCCCACACTGCAGTCGAGTTCATCGCCGACGACACGCTTGAGGGTCTGGCCGAGCAGCTCGGTCTCACCGGCGAGGCTGCGACGAACTTCGTCGCCTCGGTGGAGCGCTACAACGCGATGTGCGCACAGGGCGTCGACGAAGACTTCGGGCGCAACGTGGAGGTCCTCTTCCCCGTCAGCAAGGCCCCGTTCTACGCCGCGAAGATGGATCCGGTGCTCGGCGAGACCATGGTAACGCTCGGCGGCATCATCACCGACGGCAACCAAAACGCTTTGGACAAGGACTACAACCCGATACCTGGCCTCTACGTCTCGGGGAATGACTGCGGGCGGCGCTACGGGGTGGAGTACTTGACCCCGATTCCCGGCGTCAGCCTGGGCATCGCGATCACCCTGGGGCGGGAGTGCGGCAGAGCGGTGGCTGGGTTCCTCGGCTGATTCGATGCTCCAAGGCACAGCTGCAGCTCTGGATGACGTGTGGTGCCGGGGGGCTTCACCGCTCCAGGCACCACACGATTCTGGGCAGTCGGCTTCGCGAAGGCTTGCGGTTCCGCCGATGACCTCCGTCCGGTGTCAGCCTACTCCCCGCCTCCCACCGCAAGGTGGCCGATGATCGCCGTACGCTCCTCGGCCGTCACCTGGAGCCCGTGGGCCTCCATCAGCTTCACGGTCTGCTCCCACTCCTCGCGCGTGACGTTGGAGCTCTGCTCGACCGTCGCGAGGTCGTGGCACCGGGTGCACTTGCTCTTGACGAGCGCCTGACCGTCGGCGGATGACGTGCAACCGGCGAGAGCGAAGGCGAGCAGGGGCGCCGCGAGGGCACAAGTCGCGGTCAGTCGATAGCGCTGTCTCACCATCACTCATACCTCACTTCCTCATGAACTCCTCCAGCACTGCGGCGAGTGCCTCAGCACTCCCGATTTCGCACTCCCAGAGCACCAACACCGACCAGC
>CAZOSR010000080.1:0-7995 GCA_964582445.1 uncultured Coriobacteriaceae bacterium
GGCCCGCAGCGGATACACGAACACCGATGCGTGCCCGTTCGAGATCGCCTCACGAGCCGCATGCAGGTGGAAGATGAGTGACTTGCCACGACCGGTAGCCATCACGGCGAGCGTCGACCGACCCGCAGCCAGGTGCGTGAGGGCATCAGCCTGCGCAGCGTGGAGATCCCGCTCTCCGATGAAATGGCTCACCAGCGCCCGGACAAGATCGGGCATGTCCAACGCGGCAAGGTCCGCGCGACGCTGGGCAGCCGCACGCGCCACCTCCTCATCCATCGCCGCCCCGATCCCGCGACGCTCCACGCAAACGTTCACGCCGAGGCTCTCACCCCCGGTACCTCCGGTGATGTCCGTCACCTCAACGTCATACTCGACCCCGGAGTCGAGCAGAGGCGCCAACTCCGCGGCGAGCCGCCTGTTGAGGAAGCCCACCTGATCACCGAAGGGGTCGTAGAGGGCGCACGCGTTCGGGTCGTACTCATTGTCAGGCTGTCGCTCGAGCCTGAGCGGCGCGCCGGGCTGGAGACGAGCGACCACCTCCTGTCGGCCCTCGAAAGTCACCCCGGCCAGCTTCGTATGGAAGCGATCGGTCTCACCGATCCCGGCGTACTCACGTACAGCGAGAATCTCATCAGCGTGCTGGAAGAGGTCGTCCACGAGTCCTGCGACAGCTGACCCCGACGTGGCCTCACGGGGTCGGATATCCCGCACCAGCAGCTGAACACGTTCGACCCCCCGCCACTCATCGAGCTCAAGCTCGAACGCGATGTCCACCGCCGAGTCCACGTCCACGAGCGTCTGGATCCCGTCGCAGCGAAACGCGATCGCCTGGACGGCCGACACACCGTCATAGGCGGTGAAACGCAGATGGTCCTCGGCTTTGCCGACGCGCTTCCGCCCGTTCATGAACACGCCGTAGGAAGCGAGAACCGGTCGGCGATTGGCGAACCCGAACGGGCCGAGCAGGGCGAGTTCGGCAGCGAGCTCGCGCGAGAGTGTGTCCAGTGGGACATCGGCGTCTATCGTCACGGGGGTCTCGAACACCTCTGACGGAAGTGCTGCGAGGCTCTCCCGGAGCCCGTCGCGGAAGGCATCGAGCGAGGCGGACGGAAGCGTCACACCCACTGCCATCTCGTGGCCCCCGTAGCGCGTGAGCAGGGGCGACAGGCTCGCGACGGCACCGTAGAGATCGATTCCCGGCAGGCTTCGGCCCGAGCCCTGGGCTTCGTCACCGTCGATGCAGAACACCAGCGAGGGTATCCCGAAGCGCGACACCAACCGGGACGCAACGATCCCGCGCACGCCCTCGTGCCATCCCTCTCCCGCGACCACAAGCACGCGGTCTCCGGGCACGTAGACCCGGGAGGCTTCGACGAGCGCTGCGTCGAGAAGATCGGCCTCTACGGCCTGCCGCACACGGTTGTGCTCGTCGAGCGCGCGTGCGAGTCCATCGGCCTCCGCCGCGTCCTCCGACAGCAGCAGCGCCAGAGCCAGAGCGGGGTCCGCCATCCGGCCTGCGGCGTTGAGCCGCGGAGCAAGCGTGAATGCGACCTGGTCGGACGTCAGCGCAAGCACGTCCACGCCCCCAACGGCCGCAAGTGCGGCGATACCCGGACGCGGCCGCGCCCGGACGACCGCAAGTCCTTCTGCGACCAGGGCCCGGTTGGCGTCGACGAGCGGCACCATGTCGGCCACCGTGCCGAGCATCGCGAGATCCGTGAGAGTGCGCCACACAGCTGAATCGCCGATCTCATCACCCACCGCACGGATGAGTGCGAGGGCTACACCTGCGCCGGCGAGCGGAGGCCCATCATCGGTCAGCTTCGGATCCGCAACTGGCACATCGGCTGGGACGCCGGAGCCCGGCTCGTGGTGGTCCGTGATCACGGTATCGATCCCCCGGTCCCGCAGCATCTCGACCTCACGGGCGTTCGAGATTCCGCAGTCGACCGTGACGACAAGGTCAGGCCGCATGTCGATCACACGGTTGAGCGCTGCCTCGCTCAATCCGTAACCCTCGCTGAAGCGGTGCGGCACGACCGCCTCCACCGTGCCGCCCAGCGCGCGAAGGCCGAGTGTGGCGGTTGCTGCGGCCGAGATCCCATCAAGGTCGAAGTCGCCGAACACGACGATCCGCTCTCCGCGCTCGATCGCAGCGGCAACACGTGTGGCGGCATCGGCCATCCCTGCGATCGCCGACGTCTTTGGCCAGTCGCGGTGGAGCGACGGGTCCAGGAACGCCCGCACCTGCTCGGGCGTCGAGATACCGCGTGACAGCAGGATGCGTGCAGTGATCGCGGAGAGACCGGTCTCGGCCGCAAGCCGCGTGACAGCACCCGCGTCGGCAGGAACGGTATCCCAGCGGCGCTGACAGGCGGAAGGGTGGGCGTCAGTCATGGACCCATTGTAGCGGCAGGGGCCGACACCGTCGCGGTATCGGCCCCTCCATGCACGGCATCCGTGTAGAGATCACAGCGCAGTGATGCTACCTGCCAGCCTGCGCCTCGTACTTGCGCTTGAGCGCCTGGAACTTGGGCTCGCGCTCCTTCCAGATGGCGTACAGCGGGCTTGCGAGACCCACTGTGGAGTACGCGGCCGCTATGAGGCCCACGGCCATGGCGAAGGCGAAGTCCTGCAGCGTCTCCCCACCGAAGAACAGCAACGCCACCACGGGGATCACCTGGATCAGCCCGGTGTTGACCCAACGCATCAGCACCTGGTTGATGGACTCGTTGGTCATCTCCATGAAGCTCATCTTCGTGAGTCCCGTGGCAGTCTCGCGAATGCGGTGGAACACGACGACGGTGTCGTACAGGGAGTAGCCGAGGATGGTCAGAACCGCAGCGATCGTATTGGGCGTGACCTCGCGCCCGGATATCGCGTAGACGCCCAGGACGATGACAGTGTCGTGCACCAGGGCGAGCACTGCGGTGAGCGACATCTTGTACTCGAACCTGAGCGAGATGTAGGCGAGGATCGCAATAACGGAAACGGCAAGCGCGAGCAGTGATGCATCCGTGACGTTCTTGCCCCAACCCGGGCCGATGGTCGTCACGTTGGCGTCCTGCTCGGGAAGTCCGAGCGTCTCGACGACCGATGCGAACGCCTCCTGCGCCCGAGCGGTATCCGATTCTGCCGTTCGCACGATGTAACCGCCATCGTCGGTCGGCTGGATCGTCGAGTTGGCCGTGTCCGGCACGCCGGCCGCCTCAAGCGCATCACGCACCTGCTCCGTGGTCACATCAGCGGCGCCGGAGAGTGTCATAGAGGTGCCGCCCTGGAAGTCCACGCCGAAGGTCAGGCCCCTGACGAGAAGCGCGACCAGGCTGACGGCAATGAGCGCGCCCGAGAACGCGAAGAAGTACTTCTTCCTGCCCATGAAGTCCACGCGTGTCTTAGCCACGGATACCGCCCCCTTTCACGCCCCAGAAGGCAGGTGCCTTGGACATCGTCCCTTCGGCAAGCATCCGCACGACAGGTCCGGTGAACAGCAGCGCCGCAACAAGGTCGATGACGATACCGAGTATCAGCGTGAACGCGAACCCGCGGACGGGTCCGATGGCGAAGGCGTAGAGCGCGATCGCCGAGACAAGCGTGACGATATCCGCATCGATGCTGGTGGCGATCGCATGCCGCACGGCGGACTTGGCCGCACTGCGATGCGTCTTGCCCGACTCGATCTCCTCTTTCAAGCGCTCGAATATGAGGATCGAGGTATCGGCCGCCACACCGATGCCGAGAATCAGACCAGCGATGCCCGGCAGCGTGAGCGCAAACGCATTCATACGCGAGAGGATGCCGAGCGAGCCCATCATCAGGATGCCGTACGCCAGGAGAGCGATGACGCTTACCAGGCCGAGACCCCGGTAGTACGCGACCATGAACAGCGCGACGAGCGCCACCCCGACGAGTCCCGCGATCAGACCCTGGTTGAGCGACTCCTGACCGAGAGTCGGCCCCACCACGCGCGCCTCGTCGATTCCGATCTCAGCGGGCATCGCGCCCGACTGCAGAATCGCAGCGAGACCCTTGGCCTCGTCCACGGTGAAGCTGCCGGTGACGAGGGTATCGCCGTCAAGGATGGCCGTCTGCACCGCAGGTGCGGACTTGGCATACCCGTCGAGGGCGATGAGGATCTGTCCCTGGAACGTGGAGAGTCTGCTCGTGACCTCACCCCAGGTCTTGGCGCCATCGCTGTTCATGGACACCGAGACCGCCGGATTGCCGTACTCGTCGGTCGTGACACGAGCGTCGGTGATGACCTCGCCGGTCATGAACGGCTCGTAGCCGTCCTCATCAAGCGCGGGGAGCGCGGTGGTCTCTCCAGAGTACTCGGCTTCGAGCTGACGGCCGATAAGCTCAATGGTGGCCGTATCCGTCACGCTCGTCATGTCGACGAACTCGAGCTTGCCCGGTTCGCCCAGCAGACGAAGTGCATCGCGTGCGTTCTGAACACCAGGTAGCTGCACCAGAAAGGCGTTCTGCCCCTGTCGCTGCACCGTGGCCTCGCTCACGCCGAAACCGTTGACGCGCTCCACCAGGATGGTCTCAACGCGACTCATCGTGTCCTCGCTGAGTTCGGCACCGTTGAGCGGTTCAGCCGTCAGCGTCACCGACAGGCCGCCTTTGATGTCGAGGCCCTGGGTGATCTTGTCCTCGATCGGCAGGAACTGCCATGCAGACAGCCCCATGAGGACCAGCAACGCCACAATGGCGAGCATATTGGTCGGTTTGAGCTTCATCGATCCGCCGTCTCCTCCTTCGTGCACCCCGCAGGGTCTGCTATGCCTGTTCCTTCGATGCAACCGCAGAGCGATCGAACTCGATGACCACGCCGGGAGCTACTTCAAGGCCGACCCGGTTCCCGTCGATCGTGCGAACAGTCCCGTACATGCCACCGATAGTGATCACGCGATCGCCCTCAGTGAGCGATGCGACAAGCGCAGCATGCTCCTTCTGGCGCTTCTGCTGTGGACGAATCATGAGCAGGTAGAACGCGCCGAGCAGAACTGCAAGCGAGAGAATCTGTCCGTACTGTTCCATGATGACGACCTCCAGACACCCGAACGAACGTCGCGCGCCACACGGGCGCGCACGCATCAACGCATGATAGCACCAGAACCACCAGTCAGAACCCGTTAGTAGTCGTCGTGCCCCGGACCTTCGCGCCATTCACCCAGGAAGGCTCCATACCGGCCCTCGACGACGGCCTCGCGCGCGCGGCGCGCAAGGTCGATCAGCACGTGCAGGTTGTGAATCGAGAGCAGGGTCGATGCCAGCATCTCCCTGGCGATCACGAGGTGCCTGACATACGCCCGCGAGTACGTAGCGCACACCGGACATGAGCAAGCAGCATCGAGCGGACCGAAATCACGAGCGTACTTGGCGTTCTTGAGGTTCATCCGCCCCTCTGAAGAGAACGCTGTGCCCGTTCGCGCAGTCCGCGTGGGGAGCACGCAATCGAACAGATCCACGCCGAGGGCGATCGCCTCCAACATGGTCGTGGGATTGCCCACGCCCATGAGGTATCGCGGTCGATCCGCTGGGAGCAGTTCGGTCACAGGCGCGAGGCTCTCGAGCATCAACTCGTGCGGCTCCCCCACCGAGTAGCCGCCGATGCCGTAGCCAGGAAATCCGATCTCGATCAGGCGGGCTACGCTTTCGGCGCGGAGATCCCGGAACACCCCGCCTTGCACGATTCCGAAGAGCGCCTGGTCTTCGCGCGTGTGTGCAGCCTTACAGCGGGCCGCCCAATCGGCCGAACGGCGCACCGCCGTGGCCACGAACTCCTTCTCGGCAGGATACGGCGGGCACTGGTCCAGTTGCATGATGATGTCGGCGCCCAGGTCCTCCTGAATGCGTATGTTGTCCTCTGGCGTCCAGCCATGCTTCGCGCCGTCGAGTATGGAGCGAAACTCCACGCCTTCATCGGTGAGCTTGAGCGTGTCGGCAAGGCTGAAGACCTGGAACCCGCCCGAGTCGGTGAGTATGGGGCCGTCCCACCCCATGAACCGGTGCAGACCGCCAGCCTCACGGACGATCTCTGACCCGGGGCGCAAGAACAGATGATAGGTGTTGGCCAGCACGACGTGCGCGCCTATCTCCCGGAGTTGGCCGGGAGTGACGCCCTTGACCGTGGCCCGCGTACCCACCGGCATGAACATCGGTGTGGGGACGTCACCGTGAGGCGTGCGGAACACGCCGGCACGAGCAGCCGTACCGGCGTCAACAGCATCGAGTGAGAACTGGAAGTGGATCATGGGGAAGATTCTACCAGTCGACGGGGTATGCTTCTCACCATGAACCGCGGCCCATCCGGGCGCGTCTTAGAGAGGTGGAGATGGTCACTCATCCCATGAGCGACCCTGATCTGGTGGCGTCCGCAGCAGCGGGCGATCTCAGCGCGTACGAGGCGCTCGTACGACGGCACGCCGACGCAGTGTACGCACACGCGCTGCGATTCTTTGGAGACGTGCAAACAGCCGAGGATGCCACCCAGGAGGTGTTCATCAAGGTGTACCGCACGATCGGGAGCTTCGACGGCCGGGCCAGATTCAGCACCTGGCTCTACCGCGTGACGCGCAACGTCTGCCTGGACATGCTCCGGGCAGGCAAGCGAGCTCCACTCCCGGTCGATCCGATCACACTTGAGCCCCTCTCGGCCGCCGACTTCGCGGATGATGTCATCTTCTCACGATCTCTCGAGGGTGCTCTGAGATCTCTTGTCCCCGAGGAGCGTGAAGCCCTCGGCGCCATCGGCATCTTCGGCCTATCCTACGCCGAGGCGGGTGAGGTCCTCGGCGTGCCCGAGGGAACGGTCAAGTCACGCGTTTTCCGTGCCCGCCGTACGCTCACGCGAATCCTCCACGCTCCGGAAGGGGGTGACGCGGATGGACTGCCTGCACGCAACTGAGATCCTCTCGGCGGCTCTCGATGGCGAACAGGTCGCTCCGGGTCCCGTCGCCCATGCCCGCGAGCACTGCGAGCGGTGTCCAGAGTGCCGGGCGCTGCTTGAGACCATATACCGGATCAGGTCGGTGCCCCCCGCCCGTGCTCCGGAGCAGTTGATCGCCCGCATCGTCGACGCAGCGCGGACAGAGGCCGAAGCCCGTGCCGATGAAGAAGCATCCGCAACACACACCGCTGCCGCATCCGGCGTGGTGCTGCCGCTCGAGCCTGTGCGCCGCCGATCCCTGCCTGCCCCGGCGTGGTGGAAACCGCACTTCACACCACTCGCCTCCGCGGCGGCTGTCGTGCTCGTGGTGAGCGCTGTCTCAACATACGTGCTCGTGCAGATGACAGGTCCGACGTCCCAGATGACCGCTAGCGACACGACCGAGATCATGCTGACCGACGATGCCGGCGTGCCGAGCGCAGAGCGGGAGCAGGCAACCGATTCCGCCGGCGAGGCATCCACACTGTACAACGGGTCTATCCAGAGCGCGCCGCCGTACGTTACGTGGGAGGGGACCGTGTGGGTACGCTCCGGTGACGTTGCACCGCGCACGGGGCTCGTCCCCGCGGGTACGACCGTTACCGATCTAGGCGGTCCGGATGGACCATCCACGCGTGACGTGATGGTAGCCGAGGCTGAACCCGGAGCGATCTTCCTATACGGAGCCGATGGTGCCCCGATCCGCTTCTCGCACGTCACCCGCACGCTCGATACGCGGATATACGCGCTCGTCTCCGACGCAACGATCACCAGCTTCGGCGTATGGCCTACGCTGCCGCCGCGCTTCCCGCTGCCGGCTGCCGAAGATGGGTCCCCGACGTTCACTGCTGAGGGAACCGACACCCGTGGACGCACCGTGTACGTTCCTGTCGGTTCTGATGCAGGCCAGGGATTCGCGCTCGCTCCCGGCACTCCGCTCGACGACCCCGCCGCGGGCAACCCGAACTGGACGTGGTGGGAGCCGATCGACTGATTCCCGCTCAGACGATGAGCATCGCATCCCCGAAGGACAGGAACCGATAACGCTCCTCGCGCGCGAG
>CAZOSR010000081.1:0-7980 GCA_964582445.1 uncultured Coriobacteriaceae bacterium
GCCGCATTGCAGACCCCCCGTCTACGCGCTGCAGATCGACCACTCGATGATGCTACCCCCCCCGATCATCGTGTCAACTGATGCGCCGCGATTCGTGTCGATTCACAGCCCCACGCCTCGCGCGGACCTGTCGGGACGCATAGCGACCCGGTGCAGCAGAGGCACCGGGTCGCGCTATGCATCGCTATCAACGGCCATGCCCTCTGACTGGACCTTAGACGGTCCCCTCCTGCCAGGAGTTCAAGTACTTCTCCTGTTCCTCGGTGAGCGTGTCGATCTTCACACCCATGCTCGCGAGCTTGAGCTCGGCGATGGCCTGGTCGATCTCCACCGGCACTTCGTACACGCCGGCCTCGAGGTCGGCGGCCTGGTTGACCATGAACTCGGCGCAGAGCGCCTGGTTGGCGAAGCTCATGTCCATGACCGAGGCCGGATGACCCTCGGCACAGGCGAGGTTCACGAGGCGGCCGTCGGCGAGCAGGAAGATCGTGCGGCCGTCGGCCATCACGAACTCCTCCACGAGCGGACGGACCTCGCGGGTGGAGACGGCCTTCTCTCGCAGGTGCGGGATGTTGATCTCCACGTTGAAGTGGCCCGAGTTGGCGATGATGGCGCCGTTCTTCATGGCATCGAAGGCGCCCGAGTCGATGACGTTGATGTCGCCGGTGACGGTGACCCAGATGTCGGCCTGGGCGGCAGCCTCGACGGCCGGCATCACGCGGTAGCCGTCCATGACGGCCTCGAGCGCCTTCAGTGGATCGACCTCGCAGATGATGACGTTGCCACCGAGTCCGTCGGCGCGCATCGCGATGCCGCGGCCGCACCAGCCGTAGCCGGAGACGACCACTGTGCGGCCCGCGATGAGGCGGTTGGTGGCGCGGATGATGCCGTCGATCGTGGACTGGCCGGTGCCGTAGCGGTTGTCGAAGAGGTGCTTGGTGTTGGCCTCGTTCACGGCCACGATCGGGTACTTGAGCGCGCCGTCGTCGGACATGGCAGCCAAGCGGATCACACCCGTGGTGGTCTCCTCAGTGCCGCCGATGATGCCTTCAAGCGCCTCGGGACGCTCGGCGTGGATCCGGCCCACCACGTCGGCGCCGTCATCCATCGTGATCTGCGGCTTGTGGTCGATCGCCGCGTCGATGTGCGCGTAGTACGTGTCGGTGTCCTCGCCCTTGATCGCGTAGGTGCGGATGCCGTAGTGCTGCACGAGGGCCGCCGCCACGTCATCTTGCGTGGAGAGCGGGTTGCTCGCGCAGAGCACCACGTCGGCGCCGCCCGCCTTGAGCGTGCGCATCAGATTGGCGGTCTCCGTGGTCACATGCAGACAGGCGCTCACGCGCACGCCGTCGAGCGGCTTCTCGCGCTCGAAGCGCTCGCGGATGGTGGCGAGCACGGGCATGTCGGCGTCGGCCCACTCGATGCGCGCCTTGCCGGCGTCGGCGAGCGCGAGGTCGCGTACGTGATGATCCATGGAACGTCCTTTCGTAGACGCCGGATGCATAGACACCGGCGAGGGCTGCATGGTCACAGAGCAGTAAGTATACCAGCCACCAACTGCGCCATCACAGGCGTTCGACGGGCTGCAATCTCGAGCACCTCGTCATGCCCGTGCATCGTGCCTGCGGCGATGTTGGTGACAAGCGAGACGCCGACCACACGCATCCCCGCATGGACGGCGGCGATCACCTCGGGCACCGTGGACATCCCCACGGCGTCGGCGCCGATCGCCTGCAGCATCCGCACCTCGGCGGGCGTTTCATAGGTTGGGCCGCTGAGCGCGGCGTAGACGCCCGACCGGATGTCGATGTCGAGCTCAGCTGCCACGCCGATCGCGATCGAGCGCAACTCCGGTGTGTACGCGTCCACCATGCCGGGGAAGCGCGGCCCGATCGCGTCGTCGTTGGGCCCGATGAGCGGGTTGATGAGCATGAGATTGATGTGGTCCTCGATGAGCATGATGTCGCCCGGCACGTAGTCGGGGTTCACGCCGCCCGAGGCGTTGGTCACGAGCAGCGTCTCGCAGCCGAGCGACCGTGCCGCGCGCACCGGGAGAGCGATGCGCGACATCGGATGGCCCTCGTAGTAGTGGAAGCGGCCCTGCATAGCCAGCACCGGCGTGGGGCCCGCATGGCCGAAGACGAACCGGCCCGCATGACCGGCTACCGCTGGCTGCGGGAGGCCGGGCACCTCGCCGAACGGAAGTGTCGCGGCAACCTCCATGCCGTCGACCACGGCGTCGAGCCCGCTGCCGAGGATGACGAGCACGCGCGGCGTCACACCGCCGCTTGCGTACCGCAGGGCGTCGGCTGCCGCTCGCACGGTCCCGGTGACGTCCTCATCGGCTGCGATCACTGCTCGCCACCACCTCTCGCACGTGCGCGAGGAACTCCCGCGCCTTGACTGCCGACGTGTGCTGCGAAGCCCGCGCCCGGCACGCCTCGCTGTACGGTTCTTTCCCCTGCGCCACGACCCGCTCGATGCCCACAGCGAGCGCGACCGGATCACCGGGCTCTACGAGCGCGCCACAACTCGGATCGAGGATCTCCGGCACGCCGCCCACATGCGTGGCCACACACGGCGTGCCACACGCCATGGCCTCAAGCAGCACCAGGCCGAGCCCCTCGGATCGGCTTGGCAGCACGAAGACGTTGGCGGCGGCCATCCACCGGGCAAGCTCGGGCTGCTGGAGCTGACCCGCGAAGCGCACGCGATCGGCGAGTACGGACGATGCCGCAACGCGCTCCTCCAGTCTGCCTCGCAGCGGACCGTCGCCCACGATCACGAGACGATCGGCGCCGCCCGTGGCGATGACGTGCTCGGACGCGTCAAGCAGCGCGTCCAACCCCTTGACCGGCTCGAGATTGCCCGCGAAGAGAACCAGCCGCTCCCCTGCCGGAACGCCCAGCGCATCGCGCGCGCCCGGATCTGGCCGGAAGCTCGCGGCGTCGAACCCCATGTTCACGACCTCGATGGGCACGCCCGCAGGCACACCCACCTCCTCGCGCAGCGTCTGCCGGAGCGCGGCGGAGACCGCCACCACCAGGTCCGCGCGAGAGAGCGCTTCGCGGCCCTTGCGGCCGAAGCGGTCGTTGCGCATGACCGACCGGGCATCGGTGCCGTGCGAGACGAGCACGAGCGGCACCCCAGCGATGCGAGCGGCGTCTAAGGCGAACGCCGCTGTGGGGTACAGGTAGTGACCGACGACCACATCGAAGCCGCCAGCGCGCGCGGCGGCACGGACGCGCCTGCCCAGCGCCGAGTACTTCAGGAACGCGCGTACCGCCCCGCGCCGACGGTCGGTGTTCGCCACCACGATGACCTCGGCTCCGGCGTCCCGCAGGCATGTCGCCTGGCGGGCCACAAAGGACCCGAAGACCGGGGACTCCTCGCTCGGCCACATGTTGGAGACCAGCAGGATGCGGATCGCGCCCGGGTCGCGCGGCTCCGCCGACCGCTCGCCCGCGCCGCTCTCGGAACGCCCTTCCACGCTACTCCCCAACCGTCTGCATCCGCGTGATGATGCCCGAGAACTGGACGAACGGCGTCAGGTACTTGATGTCGTTGTTCACGTAGATGTACTGACCGCCAAACCGGTAGCCGCTCTCATCAACCACCGCCTGGCCCCGAACGGTGATGCGGATGTCACTGAGCACTGGCGACCGTGACGCATGCAACTCGCCCTCGGAATCGGGTGTTGCAGCAAGCGAGCCCTCGGCGATCACATCGGTGATCTCGCCGAGCACGACGCCTGTGTCCTTGGCGCGGACCTGCTGGCCTACCTCGAACGAATCCGCGATCTCCGGTTGTGCCGCGCGGATGAAGATCACCAGCTCCACATCCTGCGTCGTTACGCTGGTGGCGGCTTCCGGACCTGAGCACCCCGTGACAGTGAGAGCCACCAGGGTCAGCAGCGCTGCGAGTACTCGTTTCATGCGATAGCCACCTCATCATCGATCGTGGAACCGAGCGGAAGACGTGAGAACACAGCGGCGTCGGCCAGCACCGCCACGATCGCGAGGCCGAGGTAGATGAGCGCGTGCGGATTGTGAATACCGGCGTTCACGCCGTTGATCACGTAGCTCGCCATCGCTACCAAGAACGGGATGAGCAAGCGCGAGCGCTTGGCGCGCTCCTGGAGGTAGCCGAACACACCGCCGATCAGCAGCATCTGGGCAGCGGCACCCGCCACGCCCCAGTCTGCGTACGGAGCCCCTACCAGCGATGGGGCCAGGCTCACCGAACGCTCGATGAGCTCGGAGCCGATAGTGAATGACTCACGACCGCTCAGGTACCGCCCGATCTGGTAGTTGGCGTACTCGGCATCGATACCGGGAACCGCCGCGAGCGCGCTGTCACGCAGGAGCGACCCGTGGTAGACACCCGTCGGTGGGGTGAGCCGCACGATGCGATCGAGGTTGTACGCGGTGCCGACGCTGTCGGAGTACGTCAGCGCTACCGCAAGTCCGGCGGTGGCCGACGGTCCGTAGATGCCCGACTTGCTGATCGCGCCGATGACTCCCATCGCGAGCACGAGCAACACGAGGGCGGCGATCGCCAGACGAACCACCGTCTTCGGCTTCACCACGTAGACCGCTGCCAGGAAGCCGGATACGACGAGCTTGGCAGGCAGGTTGCGGGCGCCGAGCAGTCCGAGTGCGAGCACCGACGTGACGAACGCCAGGATAGCGAGTAGTCGCTGCCAACGCCCGCGCGCGGTGATCATCAGCGCCGGCACGAAGAGGATCTGCGCCGCGGCCACGAAGACGAGCACGGGGCTTTGCGCCCAGCGCGTGGCGATGTTCGTGAGGCTCACACTGCCCGAGGCGAGCACCTGGCTCGCGTTGGCGGCAAACCCGAGCGCCCAGCCCAGGAGCGACAACGCGAACGCAGGACTGATCGGGCGCAGCAGCCGCCAGGAGCGCACGCGTTCGACGAGCACGCCGATCCAGCGCGATACCGCTTGTGGCCTGCCGTCAACCCTCCGGGCGCGCGCCTCGACCGTGGTGGCCATGATCGATCCACCCACGAACCCGAGCGCGAGAACGACCCCGCCCCACACGTACAGGCCGAGCGTCTCAAGGCTCGGGTGGAACCCGATGATGCGGGTGCCCAGGTTCATGAGCTCCCAGTAGACATACTCGTAGATGCGCGAGTACGTGAGCGCGAAGTAGACCACATAGATGTACAGCAGCACCGCGAACGGCGAGAAGACCCGCCGTGCAAGCGGCCAGGCCTCGGCCCGTGGGTTCGTCATGTGCGGGTCAGCGGACATCGACCGATACCACGATGCCCTTGATGTAGTAGTCGCGCGAGATGAGCGAGTAGAACTGGCCGGCCTGAACGACCTGGTTGTCGATCGCCACGATGTCCTCGCTCTGCCGCCCGGTGGCCTCGATCACGGCTTTGACCTGCCACATCGTCGGGTCCTCGCGTCCGTGCAGCTGCCCCTCGGCATCGGGTACCGTCACGACCCACGGCCCTGCGTCGACCTCGATCACCTCACCCACGACCATGCCGCCCGGATCGGTGAAAACCTGGTCGCCCACCCGCACCTCTCGGGCGACTTCCTCGGGTATCTCGGTAATCAGCACGCCGAGGTGGACGGTCCTCTCCTCGGCTAGCTCGGACCCTACGCCGAAGAAGCCGAGCGCAAGACCACCGGCAAGCGCCAGGATGGCGAGCACAGCGACTACGATGAATCGAGGATCCCGGCGGGTCGCGACCATGCACACTCCCGTCACAGAGGGACCGGCGGGCACGCCGGTGCGGAGTCCCCCCAGTCTATGTCAGGCCGCGCCCGGCGTTCAACAGCGTTACGTCCGCGTTACTGCCCCAGCGCGATCCTGCTCTGACCGCGGACGTACGGGGTTACCGCGCCGTCGCCGCCCACGAAGGTGAGCGTCGGCACCCGGGACTGGCGCGCGATGAGGTAACGAGCCGAAGTGACCGACCATCCGAGGTCTTCGCCATGCACCAGGAGCAACGGATGGCGCGTCCCGCCCGCCAGCGGAGCGAGCGCAAGAGCATCCGGCCAGTTGGCGCCGGTGGCGATGTAGATGGCCGAGTCGTCGAAGCCGCCCATCTTCACCGAGAAGTCGAGCGCAAGCGTGCCTGTGTCGTAGCGGGTCGGCCCCCCGAGTCTCGTGTCCACGTTGGCAGCCCCATCGGCCACACCCGAGACGCGGTACCCGTTGGCCTCAAGCCAGCTCTCGATCTGGGCGCTCACCACGTCGGTCCCACCCATGATCACGCAGTGCTCGATCTTGAGCTCGGCGAGCGCCGTCTGTATGGCCGGATGCACCGTCGTGCCGTACACCGGGAGGATCGGCACCCCCTCGGCCGCCGCAAGCGGGCTGATGGAAAGCGCGTCCGGGTAGTTGAGGCCGCTCACGATGATGGCGGTTCGCGCGAAGGCACCCTGCTCGGGAGTGCCCACCTCACGCGCCACCGACAGGGCGGTCTCGAACCGCGTGGTGCCGTCGAGCCGCTCGAACCCTACGGCAACGTCCGCCGCCTCGAGGATGTCGCTGTAGCCCGCCACGATCTCATCGGGCACCACATCGGCTCCACCAACGGCGTACAGCGTGGCCGAGGTCCTGCCCGCAAAGAGCCGCTTGAGCTCGTTGGCCACATCGGCCCGTACGGCGGTGGGATCAACAAGCAGCACCGGGGCATCGAGCTTGCCCGCCAACGCCGATGCCGTCAGCGCGTCCGGGTAGTTCTTCCCCGTGGCGAGAATGACCGAGGCGCTCCGGCCCGCGCCGTTGGGCCAGCCCTGCTCGGATAGCTTGATGCCCGTCTGATAGCGATCCGTACCGGCGATCTGCGTGCCGATACCCGGAAGCGCACCGCTCGGACGGATCATCGTCCCAAGCGCCAGGAACCTCATGCTCGAGCCGGTGGAGCTGCAGTACATGTCCCGGTGCGCTTCAACCGTGCCACCGCGCAGGTAGTCCCAGTACTTGTATGAGACCCGGATGCGCCACGTGCCTGCAACAGGTGCTGTGCCGACCGGGACCTGGAAGCTGCCGTGCGTGTACGAGGATCCCGGCGGCAGCGGCGCCAGATACGGTGCGTACGCCTGGTACGTGCCGAAAACGGCGCCGCCCGGCTTGTAGACGGTGATCGTGAACGGGCCGCGCAGCGAGATACCTCCCACGTTGGTGACCGTGGGCTTCACGTAGAGCAGGCCTCGTGTGTGCCATGCGGTGCCGGTGATGGTCACCGCCTTGTTGTTGGCGCGGTAGCTGTTGGTGTCCGCGGCCCACTTGACCGAGTTGATGATGAGGCGTTGGGCCGTCGTACGGTCGGCCGTACTCGCCGAGAGCCAGCCGGTCGCGACGTCGTAGAGCTGGAAGCCGTAGTACACGAACCGGCCGAAGTAGTACTCGTTGGCCATGCCGGCAACCGTGCCGTTCATGCTGTCATCGGCCGTGGTCGCATTCGTCCTGGTCCCGAACGTGAAGATGGGTGTGGCCCCGCTTGCCCCGGGAAGCGACAGCATGGACTCGTTGTAGTCGTTCTCCGTGACCGTGAGCGAGACGGTGGTACGCCCGGTCTCCTTGGCCGTCTGAGACAGGATCCAGTGCGATGAGACGGCCTTGCCCGCTGCCTGCCAGCCGGCATACATCAGCGGATCGTTGTAGAACCGGAGTTGGTAGAGCTCCGAGACCTCTCCCCACTCCCACACCTTGAGCTCGTTGCTGCTCGGCGGCCATAGGTACACACCGGGCGCGGCTGCAGTGCCCAGGAAGGGCTTGTACCCGTACACGTTGCTGCTGTCCGGCGTCCAGCGCGACATGCCGAACATGCCGACGGCACCGCCGCCGCGTGCCACGTACTGGAGCAGCGCGGTGCGCTGTGCGGCTGTCATAGCAAGCGTCCGCGGGAACACGAGAACGTCGTACTTCTCCAGCTCGGTGAGGCTCGCCAGCTGCGCATCACCGATGATGGTGACGCTGCTGAACTCGGTCTTGA
>CAZOSR010000082.1:0-7950 GCA_964582445.1 uncultured Coriobacteriaceae bacterium
CGGCTCCAAAGCGGGTCTACGCGAGGCGTGCGACGAGCACGTGGTGGCCGAGTTCACGCGCTCGCGGATCAACGCAGTGGAGTCGGGCGAGACCGACCCCTTCGCCGCGATGGCGGGAGTGCAGGCCGAGAAGCATCTGATGCAGTACTTCTTGCAGGGTCTCAGGGATAACTCGCCGGGCTCGAGCAGGCTCTTCTCTGCGCTGTTCGGCGAGACGTTGCGGCTGATGGAGCTGAGCGTCGAGCAGGGCGTGATCAGGCCGAGCGAGAACCTGCACGACGTGACCGCCGTCCTCCTTGCATGGCAGTTCGGCGGCTTGCTTCTGCAGGAGCACGTCGCGCGGATCCTGGGAACGGGCGCTGAGACGCTCGACATGATGCCGCGGTTCGCCTGGGCCTCACTCGAGGTACTCACCCACGGCGTGTTCGCCGACACCCGCTACGAGGACGCATGGCGCGAGTACGCCGCGAGCGGGGAGCCGCCCCCTGTGGATGACGACCCCGCCTGAGCGGGGCCGACGTCTCCCGAGGGTAGCCCGCCGGGTTGCCCCGATCCGAAGGAGCGGTGAGCATGAGCAACATCATCGAGACCACGGGTCTCGTGAAGGACTTCGGCAAGGTGCGAGCTCTCGACGGGCTCGATCTGAGTGTTGCCAAAGGCGAGGTGCACGGGTTCCTCGGCCCCAACGGCGCTGGCAAGACCACCACCATCCGCATCCTGCTCGGCCTGTTGCGGGCCGACGCGGGCACGGCGATGATGCTGGGCGG
Organism: uncultured Coriobacteriaceae bacterium; assembly: GCA_964582445.1. Taxonomy (GTDB): domain Bacteria; phylum Actinomycetota; class Coriobacteriia; order Anaerosomatales; family Anaerosomataceae; genus Anaerosoma. The sequence goes on from CAZOSR010000082.1 coordinate 768, forward strand.
CGATCCGTGGAACGACGCGGTGTCGTTGCATCGGAAGATCGCGTATGTCCCTGGCGACGTGGAGTTGTGGCCCAACCTCACCGGCGGCGAGGCGATCGACCTGCTCGGGCGGCTGAGGGGCGGCCTGGATAGCGCGCGGCGAGACACGCTCGTGAAGCGCTTCGACCTCGATCCCAGCAAGAAGGGTCGGACGTACTCAAAGGGCAACCGGCAGAAGGTGGCGCTCATCTCGGCACTGGCATCCGATGCGGAGCTGCTGCTGCTCGACGAGCCCACGGCGGGACTCGACCCCCTCATGGAGGCGGTGTTCCAGGAGGTCATCCGCGACATGATGGCCGAGGGTCGCACGGTGCTGCTCTCGAGCCACATCCTCGCCCAGGTGGAGGTGCTCGCCGATCGCATCTCGATCATCCGCCGGGGCAAGGTCGTGGAGAGCGGCACGCTGCGCGATCTGCGGCATCTCACGCGCACGACGTTCACGGTAGAGACCGCACAGCCGGCCAGCGCCATCGCGCAGATGCCGGGTGTCTTCAACTTCGAGCCCACCGACGGCCAGGTCCGATTCGACGTGGACGCCGAACACGTGGACTCGATCGTGCGGGCGCTCGCAGGGCTCGGCGTGCAAGCGATCACATCGCGGCCGCCCACGCTCGAGCAGCTGCTGCTGCGCCACTACGGCGACGAGAACGCAGCCCACAACGGCGAGAGGGCGGAGGTGGCCCGATGACGACGACCGCCCCCGCACGCGGTGGCGGCACGCTCGCCGGCACGGGTTCCCTCGTGCGACTCATGCTACGCCGCGATCGCGTGAAACTGCCGAGTTGGATCCTCGGCATATCGCTGTTCTGGCTGTACTACACGCGCCTCGTCCCGAAGGCGTATCCCACGGAGGCCGACCTCAACGCCATCGTTTCGATGATGGGCGGTGCGGCTGGCCGCATGTGGACCGGCCCTACGTACTTCCTGGACAACATGACGTACGAGACATTCATCCCGGCCGCGTACGGCGGCTATCTGATCCTGGTCATCGTCCTCATGAGCATCCTGCTGATCGTGCGACACACACGTGTAGAGGAGCAGACGGGCCGGGCCGAGCTCGTGCGTGCCAGCGTTGTGGGCCGGCATGCGCCACTTACAGCAGCGTTGCTCGTCGCGCTCATCGCAAACGGCGCCACTGCCGTGCTTATCGCGCTCATGATGGTCGCCGACCCCATCTTCTCTACGGAGGGGTCGCTGCTGTTCGCGGCGGGGTGCTTCGCCACCGGCCTTGCATTCGCAGGTCTCACGGCCGCGATCGTCCAGATGACCGAGTACTCCCGAACAGCCACGAGCCTGGCGGCTGGCGCGGGTCTCGGCGGGGCGTTCCTCATCAAGGCGCTCGGCGATATGGGCGACGAACACGGCACACTGCTCTCGTGGTTCTCGCCGATGGCGTGGCCTCAGCAGACCGCGCCGTTTGTGCTCGATCGCTGGTGGCCCCTCGTCCTCTCGCTTGTGTTTGCCGTAGTGACCGCAGCGCTGGGATACGCGCTCGCCGCTCGACGCGACGTGGGCGCGGGGCTCATCGCCCCGCGTACGGGCAAGGCGCGTGCTGCCGGATGGCTGAGTACGCCGGTCGGTCTCGCCTGGCGGCTCGAGCGCCGGGCGATCATGTGGTGGGCGGTCGGGCTCGGGCTGCTCGGCATGAGCATGGGCGCGTTTGCCGAACGGGCGGTGCCAGGTGAGATGCCCGAGGCGCTGTTGCAGGTCCTGGGCGGCGCCGAGAACATCGTTGGCGGTTACCTGGCGTACCTGGGCGTGTTCATGGCGACGATCGTCGCCATCTACGCGGTCCTCTCGATGCAGGGTCTGCGTGCCGAGGAGACCGGGGGTCGTGGCGAGCCGGTACTCGCTGCGGCGGTCAGTCGATGGTCGTGGCTCGGTGCGAACCTGCTCGTGGGAGCTCTCGGCGTGGTGATCATCATGGGCGTGGCAGGGGCGGCCACCGGACTCGGAGCAGCCTCCGCTCTCGGTGACAACTCGCTCATCTGGGATGTGACGGCCGCGCATCTCAACCATGTGCCGGCGGTACTGGTGGTGCTGGGTGCAGCGGCGCTGCTCTTCGGCCTGGCGCCACGAGCGACCGGCGCGTCGTGGGCGGTCGTCGCGTATGGATTCATGATCGGAACGTTCGGCGCACTGATGGAGCTGCCGGACGCAGCTTTCGATCTCTCGCCGTTCGAACACGCCGCACGGATGCCGATAGAGGAGTTCGAGCTAGCGCCGGTGGTGGCGCTCGCAGCCGTCGCGGGGGCGCTGATGGTGGCGGGACTCGCTGCTTTCAGGCGGCGGGATCTGGATGTGACGTAGAGGTAGTCGATCGCCATCAGGCAAAGGGGGCCCACCCGGCATCGGTGTGGGCCCTCCGTGTCCGCGCGCGTTGCCGGAGCGCCGCGCCCTCGGTATACTGCCCTATTGCCGCCTTCGCGCAGGCGGCTACCACCCGGAGAGGTGGCAGAGTGGTTGAATGCGGCGGTCTCGAAAACCGTTTAGCGGGTATCCCCCGCTACGAGGGTTCGAATCCCTCCCTCTCCGCCAGAAGTATGATGAAGCGACCCCGGCCATGCCGGGGTCGCTTTGCGTGTGCCGGGTCGGACGGCTCGCTCTTGGATGAATATCGAGCCTATGCACCGCCGCTGATTGTGCGGATGTATCGGACTGTTCGTATGTTCGCCGGAGTCAATGCTACACTTCCAGGACGCATCTTGGTACGTGGTCAAAGGGCCTGTGTCATCGGGGACACGTCAGCCAGGAGAGGGGGCTCTTGATGCGTGCGACTCGCACCGCTCACGCGGATCCTTCAGCGATGTTCTATCGGCGGGCCGGATCGGGAGGTACATCCCGGTGGTCGTTCAAAGTCACCGCACTGTGCGCGGCGGTCCTTCTCGCGCTTCCTGGTACCGGTTTCGCTGCGACCGCCTCGATCACGGACCTGGCTTCTCCGACGCATCCGGTCGGTCAGTGGACCGCATCGTCCGATGTCGAGATCGAGTGGGGTGTCTCAGTCCGGTGTGACCCGACGCTCATCGGCACGTTGGACACGGCCGACCACTCCTCCGATGTCGTGGTCGTGGACACGACCGCCTATGTGGCGGATGGGTGGTCTGGCCTGCAGGTCATCGACATCTCCGACCCGACGGCGCCCGTGCTCCTCGGCTCGTACGACACGCCGAGCAGCGCCTACGGCATCGCGGTAGAGGGCACGACCGCCTATGTAGCGGACTTCTCCTCGGGCTTGCAGATCATCGACGTCTCCGACTCCGCAGCGCCCGTGCTCCTCGGCTCGTACGACACGCCTGATAGAGCCTACGGCATCGCGGTACAGGGCACGACCGCCTATGTGGGGGACTATCTGTCTGGCCTGCAGATCATCGACATCTCCGACCCCGCAGCGCCCGTGCTGCTCGGCTCGTACGACACGCCCCGTATCGCTATGCGCGTCGCGATTGCGGGCACGACAGCGTATGTCGCCGACAGCGACTCGGGCTTGCAGATCGTCGACGTCTCCGACCCCGCAGCTCCCGCGCTGCTTGGCACATACGACACGCCCAGTAGCGCCTACGGCATCGCGGTAGAGGGCACGACCGCCTACGTGGCCGACACCGACTCGGGGTTGCAGATCATCGACGTCTCCGACCCCGTAGCGCCCGCGCTCCTCGGCTCGTACGACACGCCGAGCAGCGCCTACAGCATCGCGGCAGAGGGCACGACCGCCTACGTGGCCGACACCGGCTCGGGGTTGCAGATCATCGACGTCTCCGACCCCGCAGCGCCCGCGCTCCTCGGCTCGTACGACACGCCGAGCAGCGCCTTCGGCATCGCGGTAGAGGGCACGACCGCCTACGTGGCCGCCAGCTACTCGGGCCTGCAGATCATCGACTCGGATGTTCCTGAGATCGGCTACTCATACGAGTTCTCTGCGGACGCAGACACTGTGCCGGACGATGTGCCTGAGGCAACAAGCGGCCACGTATCGTTCTCTGGCGTCCCGGACGGCATCTGGTACCTGCACGTACGCCCCGTACTGAACGGAAGTGCGCTGGATGCGCAGCACCTTGAGGTCCGCGCGGATGCCCATGGGCCGCAGCTCGACATCGCGCCGGCAACGACTCTTCACTCGGCACCACTGGCCGTTACGGTGAACAGCTCGGACTCCTTCTCGGGCGCGGGTCCTGTGTTCGCGACAGTCGACGGTTACGGGCCGCTTCTTGTCTCATCGGGTTTCTCGTTGTTCACGGAGGGAGCGCATGTCGTCGACTTCGAGGCCTACGATCTTGCGGGCAACGTGACCACCGAGACGCGCACGTATGTCATCGACACTTTGGCTCCTAGTGTGGCCGATGATGCGCCGGCCGGTTGGCAGACATCTGACCTCACCGTCACCCTCGACGCGACCGACGCACTCACCGGCGTGGGGCAGATGGACTGGGTCGTCACCTCACCCTCAGGTTCGTCGACGGCAGGTTCTGCGGCGGCGCATACGGCACCGCTGCCTGTCACTCAGGAGGGCGCGACCACGATCGACTACTCGGCGATCGACGCCGTCGGCAACCGATGCGCGACCGAGACCGTGACTGTGCGCCTCGACAAGACGGCGCCGAACACCGTCGATGATGCGTCCTCTGAATGGACCTCGGCCGATGCGACGGTCTCGCTCGTGCCCGAGGACGCCCTCTCCGGCGTTGTGCGGACGCGCTACCGCGTCGGCCCGACCGCCTCACAGGACTACGCCGGTCCGATTCGCGTTTCCGCGGAAGGCACGACCGAGATCCTCTACTGGTCGGTCGATGCTGCGGGCAACGTTGAAGAGCCGGAGTCGGCCACGGTTCGTATCGACAAGTCGGCGCCCGTAGTGTCGCTCTCTCCTGCGGCGAGCTCCGCCGTCGGTTCTGCGACCTTCACCGTCTCAGCACTAGACCCGCTCTCGGGCGTCGCCTCGGTCTGGTGCGCTGTAGACGGAGATCCTGCCGAGGACACTGCGACAGTCACTCTCGACACCCCGGGCGAGCACACGATCGAGTACTGGGCGACCGACAACGTCGGCAACGAGTCGGAGCGTGTGACCCACCCGGTGACCGTGACTCGCCCATCGACCGGATACACAAGCATCGCCGGCACGTCGCGCTACGCCACCGCCATCGAGGTCTCCAAGACGGCGTTCCCCGACGGTGCGCCCATCGTTGTCATCGCCACCGGCTCCAACTGGCCGGATGCGCTTGGCGGAAGTGCGCTCGCAGCCGCCGAGGGCGGCCCGATCCTGCTCACGAAGGCCGACGTGCTTTCGGCTGATGTCGCGGCCGAGATCGAGAGATTGGGTGCGACGGAGGCCATCGTGCTCGGCGGCGAGGCTGCGGTGGGCAGGCCGGTCTTCGATGCGCTCGTCGCCGATCTCGGGAGCGGCAATGTGACCCGCATCGGGGGCGTGGACCGCTACGAGACCGCCGAGCTCATCGCAGAAGCGACGGTGGCGGAGTTCGGTGCCGCATACGACGGCACCTGCTTCATCGCCACCGGTTCGAACTACCCCGATGCGCTTGGCGCCTCGCCGCTCGCGGCCGCCAAGGGCTGGCCTCTTCTGTTCTCGGCTCCCGCTGGCTTGGGCGCGAGCACGCTCTCGACGCTCGATGAGATCGGGGCGACCAAGACGCTCGTCCTCGGCGGCACCGCGGTGGTGCCTGATTCGGTGATGTCTCAGCTCGCCGGTCGCGCACCCGAGCGGATCGCTGGTGCGGACCGCTACGGCACCGCGCGAGTGGTCGCCGAGTACGGCGTGGATCACGCCGGTCTCAGCTGGGACAAGGTCGCGCTTGCGACCGGTGAGGACTTCCCGGATGCGCTCGCGGGTGGCGTGCTCCAAGGTCTCGACGGCTCGGTCATGCTGCTCACCCCGGGAGCGTACCTGCACGCAGAGCCACAGGGCGCGCTTGAGGCCGGCAAGGCTGACATCCGCGCCGTGCGATTCCTCGGAGGCTACTCGGCGGTCTCTCCGACTGCGCGCGTTCAGGCGCTGGCGGCGCTGGAGTAGGGCCCCCTCGAAAACCGTTTAGCGGGCATCCCCCGCTACGAGGGTTCGAATCCCTCCCTCTCCGCCAGATAGATGTGAATACGAAGGCGGTCTGTTGAAGTGGCAGATCGCCTTCGTGCGTCTGTCGCGGGCCAGCTCCTCGGGCGAGGGGAATCGCACGTGCGATACACTGAGACCCCCGGTGCAAGGGAGAGAGCCATGACGGATCGACCTCGAAACAGGAATCCCTGGCGGTTCTTCCTGCTGACGTATGTGTACTCGTGGGTTCTGTGGATGCCTGCCGTGTTGGACGGCATCGGTGTAGAACTGCCGGTCGATGTGACGGGGTACACGATGGTGGCTGTGGTCATTGGAGCGTTCGCTCCGATGTTTGCCGCCATCACATTGGAGGCTCGTCGGTCGGGGTTGGCAGGGGTCAAGGCGTTCTTGAAGCAGGTACTTGATTTCCATTTCAAGCCGATCTACGTGGTGATCGCACTGGCGGTGCCGGTGGCGATCCACTTGATAGCCCACTTCCTGGCTCCTGCTTTCGGTTTGGCTGTCGCTTCAACGCTCATCCCTGCCGAGGTACCGGTCGCACCTGTCGTTCTAGTGGTCCCGTACTTCATCCTCATGCTGGTCGTTGGCGGCGGTCAGGAGGAGTTCGGCTGGCGCGGGTATGCTCAGGAGCCTCTGCAAGACAGGATCGGCGTCATACCGGCAAGCCTGGTCATCGGCGTTGTCTGGGGCTTGTGGCATCTGCCACTGTGGTTCATGGAGGGTGATCTGCACAGCTCGTACTCGTTCTTCGCTTTCTTGCTGATGACAGTCAGCATCTCAGTAGTCTATGCCTGGCTCTATAACTCAAGCGGCAAGAAGCTCATCCCGGCCATGTTCTTCCATGCGATGAGCAACACAGCCGCACCACTCCTGCCCTTCCTGCATGGCGTGGAGGGGAAGCCAGAGAGTGCGTACTGGGTCTATGCCGCGGTGAACGTGATCTTTGGGGCGATCTTCGCCTACGTGATCGTCAGAGAATCAAGAGCGTCACAGGACGCGCTCCGTGCGTTTGGATCGTAGACCGCACCTTGTTGCCCGCTGATGTCACGTAGGTCGTGGCGCTGGCTTTGAGTGGGCTTA
>CAZOSR010000083.1:0-7936 GCA_964582445.1 uncultured Coriobacteriaceae bacterium
CTCTTCTGTGTCCGCCCCGCCCGTCGCCTCAACGTAGTGCGCCCCCACGCCGGCCTGGTCCTCGACCAGCAGTCCGTAGATCGCCCCGCCGATCATCCGCCTTGACACCATCGTCAGGCTCACGCCCGGGTGCGCGACCACGCGGTCGCACTGGTAGTCCGCGACGGCAACGACTGATGCCCGCCGACCCTTCGTGTAGTCCCAAGCCTTCGGCAGTCGCGTGTAGCCAGGGCGCAGCATCCATGCCGGCTGCCGACCGTTGAAGAACGCTGCGGACCGGTAGAACAGCCAGTCCCAGAAGGCCGTGATGCCTCCCGTTGCCGGCGCGAGGTTGACGAGCTTCGTGATCTTCGCCGACTGCCGTGTCAGCGCGCGGTCGCACAGGGTCTGCAGGCTGTCGAGAGACGTTACCTCGTCTTCGGTGCCGTCCTTCACCTGCCCGCACTCCTCCTCCAGCACGACGCGCCCGTCCAGCACGTAGAGCAGGACGTTCCGCACGTAGCGCAGATCCCCGCCGCTGCCGACGCTCCACCGGGAATCCACGTGGACGGCCTCTCCGGCCAGGATGAATCCCTCCTGCCCGTCCTCCAGCGCGAGGATCGGCCCGACGTGGACCTCTCCTGAGAACTCCAGCTCCATCGTTACCGAGTCGTCAACGCCCCATGCCCAGTCCCCGGGCGATGTTCCCACCTCGTAGGTGGAGCTGTCATACACGCTGCCGGATGCATTGAACGGCGCGCAGAGGTCCAGAACGATACTCTGTGGGGTCGTCCCAGCCGCCACATCGAAGAACCATTCTTTCGTCCCGATGGTCAGTTTCGCCGTGCGTGCAGCTCCGATCCCGCAGCACGGGATGTCGATGTAGCGTGTCCCGCCGAATCCTGCCGTTGTGTCAAAGACGCCCTGAACCAGCAGAGGCGTGCCTGCCCCGTAGACCCGCATTTTGTTGGTGAGCAATTCTGTCGATGTGTCCGTTCCCTCGCTCCAGCGGAGCAGGTTATCGAACGACTCTATCGTCTTTTCGGGCTGCGTGTAAAGCTCGATCGCGTTCCAGGAGAACAGGTTCGTCCCCGCGTCGCCTACCACTTGCGGGACCAGAGGGAACCGCCAGGCATCCGGCTCCTGGTCGCGCGCCTCCAGGTCCTTGTTCCCCGCGTCCCCTGTGGGCACGTACGAGAACCCGAGGGCCGGAGGGTCCCCGATAGTGTCCTTCCCGCTGTCGAGGGCGGTCAGGCTATACCAGGGACTTCCGAAGTGCGCACCCGCGTAGTATTTGTATTTCTCACCCGTTCCCTGCCAGGTTCCCGGCGAAGAGATCGCAATCGGCACGGCGGCGTCGCCCCCGAAGCTGTCCGCGACGGGGTAGTCCTCGTTGACGGATGTGTCGAATGGCGGCGTGTAGGTACTGTAGTCCGGCCCATCCTGCAGTTGCACGGCGAAGTGCCCGTCCGGGTAGCTCGTCCCATCTGCACGGGCCGCGTAGGCCTGCACAGCGAGCGTCTGAGGCGGCTGCATCAGCCCGAGGTAGAGGAACGCCCCCCGCGCGCTCGCGGGGCTTGTGCCGGCCAGCTGCGCCGTTATGCGGCGGTCGTCCGCGTAGCAATAGATCCCGTCCACGTCCTCGTCGTGCCAGGCATAGGCGGAATCCAGCGGGATGTCCGGGGCATCGAATCCCGAAGCCTCCAGGTAGGCCGGATCGCCGACGCCCATGTCCGCGCCTTCCATCAGGACTTCGATGGGGCCGACGGGCGCGACGCCCGGGATGCCCGCGGTGTCCGTGAGGCTCCAGGTCTCCCCGAAGCACTGCACGGTCAGGGTGATGTCACCGCTTGCGGAGGGAGGCCAGTAATACCAGCCCATCTCGGCAGAGATATAGCCCCTGATGTCGATAGTCTCATCAGTCCCGCCGCCTCTCGGCCCCCAGATCGTCGGGGTGCCCGAGTTGTAGTTGTAGCGTCCGAAGTCCCGGGCAGTCATGAACAGCCGGACCGGGGCAGAGACGCTGATCTCCACGTCGTCGCCGTCCGGCCATTCGTAGCCCAGCTCCACCGGGTCGAATATCTGCGTGAGGTCCCCGATCGTGAGCGTCACGCGCGCCTCATACTGGTCTCCGGTGGTGATCGGATGCGCGACCTTGAAGTCCACGAAGAAGACACTGCTGTTCACGGTGACAGACGGCTGCGACATGGACGCGCCTCCGCCCGTTGACTCGAAGCGCCAGGCCGGGAAGTGCGCGACGCAGTCCAGGTCGTAGGCCCGAACCTGCTCCAGGTCCACGATGCCCGAGGCCTGCGCGAGAGTGTCCGGCCACTGGCTGCAGCAGCTGCAGCTTCCGGTCATCTTCCCGCCGTCGAACTGGGTCGGGTTGGAGAGGTCGATGATGCCCTGCCCCTTCAGGGAACCTGTGGCGTAATGGGCCTTCAGCGTCGTCAAGACGGCGTTTCCTCGCAGAGCACCGCGGTGAATACCAGGGTGGCGTCTTCGTCCTCGGCTCCGATCTGGTAGAGGCAGCCGGCGGTGTCGAATGTGCAGGCGCGCGCGCGCATCGTAAACTGAAGCGTGGCCTCATCATACTTCAGGTCCGTGAGGAGGTAGACTTTCACGCTCCGCGGTGGGTCATCACCGCCGCGCTCCCAGTCGTCCGTGTCCCGTGTACCCTGTAGGCGCGCGAGAGTCAGGGTGTCATTGATGGCCCCTGCCGTGGCGGTTCCCGGGGCCGCGCGCCCCCCCACCTTTGCACCCTTTGCACTGATGGACATCCCGCCAGCGCCGCGGTTGATGGTGATGCCCGGGCCTGCTGTGATGTTTTCGAGCCGATTCACGGCATCAGTCAGGCGCGTCAGCAACTCCAGCGCGCGCGCTTCGTTGTGGATGTCATGCTTGCTCGGGCGTGGGATCTTCGCCATCAGCCGTCACCCACCAACTTTGGCAACCCGAGCACATCAGCGAAATCGCAGGTGTCGTAGCGGTAGTTGCCGCCGAACACCGGCTTGTCCCACGCAGGAGTCGCGTACGCCGTCACGTAGGCCGGCTGGCCGTCCAACGCCGTATTGTAGAAGTCCTTGCTGTTGTCCTGCCCCTGATAGTATGCCGGGTTGCCGTAGGAGTCCCGAGCCTGAAGCGGTGGCCGCCAGCAGTAGTTCCAGTCCACATCCCGGCCCGCGAACTTGTACACCGTCTGGCAGCCGATCACCTGCCCGTCGATGTCATAGGACTCGTTTGTGTAACAGCCGTCAAAGCGGAGGCACCCCGCCTCAAAGCCCCGGAACTTCTTCTCATTGACCTTGTTGATGGCATCGCGAACGGCATCATACGGCGGCGGGTTGATGCGCAGGCGCATCGTGTAGTCCATTACAGGGGAGAGCGTCGGGATGTCGATGTCCACCGGGTATCCGGCAGACTCCCATTCGTAGCCGCGTGTATGATCCACCGTCTCCAGTGACCAGTCCGTAGACACCTCCGCAAACTCGTCCCCAAGCGTGCGCTCGGTGGAGTATTTGTATTCCGCGCGCCAGTAGCCCGCCTCTTCCTCCCGCCAGTTCGCCTCAACGCAGAGAAGTTGCGGTAGGACACTCGGTGGCCCCGGCCATGGGTATCCCGGCACAGGAAGTTCGGGGTTGAATATGTCCGCCTCCGGCACGAGATAAGAGCGCATGCCCGTCATGCCCTTTGCATCCTGATGCAATGTCATTCCGGCAATGCTGAGCTTGTCAGAAAGTCCCATCAGGCGTACTCCACCTTCTCAGTATTGCGGCGGATGGCCTCAAGTTCCTTGAGGATCTCACTGGTCTGGAATGCCGCCCCACCCGCCGTCTGGTCGTTCGCAGGAGGGAACAGCCCGCCACTTGCCGGGGTTGATGGTGTAGCCGGTGCCGGACCGGAACCAAATCCAAGCGCGGCCCCGAGTTTCTGATACTGCCGCACAATCCAGTCCAGGTGATCGTACATCCACTTCAGCAGCGCGACGATCGCCGTCAGACCTGCGATCACAAGCCCGAGCGGTCCCAATGCCGCCTTCCACGCCGCTGAGAATGCCCCGGAGGCGAGCCACGCCGCAGCCTTCGCGGCCAGGGTGGTTGCCCCAAGCGTCTTCATCAGCGCAATCAACTGCATCAGTGGCCCTGCCGCAGCCGCCATGCCCAGAAGCGCGAACGTCACGCCCTGCACCCACGTCGGCAGCTTCATAAAGAGCGACATCAGGGTCGTCAGAACGCCCGTTAGTTTCGCCTTCATCTGGTCCAGCATATCGTCAAACTTCTGCGCACCCTCCAGCGCCTCGTTACTGAGCACGTTGCCGGTGCGGTGCGCCTCCTGACTCATCCGCTTGAACTCATCCGCACCCATCCCGATCAGCGGAACGATCTCCGCGAACGAGCGCCCGAACAACTGGCTCATCAGCGCGTTACGCTCCGTCTCGTTCGACATGCCCTGCAGCTTCGCGATCACCTCCGGCATCAGTTCGTCCATGCTGCGAAACTCGCCCTGGGAGTCGTGGATGTCAATGCCGAGTCGCTTCATCGCGTCGGCGGCAAAGCCGCTGTCTTCCTCGATGCCCAGCAGTTTGCGCTGGAGCATCATCGAGGAGTTCGCAACCGTGTCGAACGACAATCCGATCTGGTCGGAAATGAACCTGAGTTCCTGCAGGCGTGTCTTCGACATGCCCGTCTGCATGCTGAGGTTATTCAGGCGCTCCGCAAACTCCCCCGTCTTCTTTGCGGCCATGAACAGGCCCGTGGCCGCGCCCATCGCCGCAGGAGTGAGCGTTTTGGTCAGAGCGCTGCCGATCTCGTTGAGCCTGTTTCCGGCCTCCTTCATCTCCTTACCGGCGTCGGCAAGCCCCTTCTTGAAATCGTCAACTTTCAGCGTCATCGACGCATAAAGCTCTCCGACTTTCAGTGCCATATCGTGTTCACCACCCGTTCCGCCTCAGCATCATCCTCAATCACCTGCGGCTGCCCTGCTGTCACAGTCACCAGCGCAGAACGCGGCGAGAGTCCTCCCACAAGAGCGCAGAAGCGCCGCCATGTCATCGACTCCACCGCCGCGCCGAGTTCCAGTCCGTAGTCGCGCTGAAAGTCCGCCTCCAGCAGAAGCCAGTACTTCAGGATATCTGGCCCGGATCCGTGTCCGGGCCGGGTGCGTTTCCCTGTTCCGCCGCTCCCGCGCCGTATTCGGAAACGGCCCATTGCACGATCTCCCCGAGCGCGTCAACACTGATTCCAGTTTCCAAGAGCCGGTCGAGTTGTTCGTCGCCGAACAGGGACAGCGCCAACTCCATCAGTTCGCCTTCCGGCACATCCCCATCCGCGCCAACCTGCTTTTGCAGGCGCATAGCACGGATAGGGATGATCGCTGGCAGGGAGGGAGGTAAATCAAACTCTTGCCCGTGGAAGCGAAATCGTAGCGGTTCCTGCTTGCGTTCCGCTTCCCAGGCATCGAAGTCGCGGTATCTTTCACTCATCAGGTAATCAGGTCGCCTGACTGCTTCAGCGTGCATTCCCAGATTTGCCCCTCATCAATGGGGCCGCCCATGGCGGTCATGCGCGCTGATGCGTAGAACTCCCGCTCCGTGCCTCCGGGACTGGTCAGCTTGAACTGCCCGATTGACGCAGTGTCCACTTCCTCCGCCAGCGTCTCAACAGCCAACTGCCCAGGGTCCTGGTCGCCAGATGTGTTTTCCAGCCGAAACCCCTTCAGCGTGATCTCCATCGTGCGGCGGGCGATCAGGTGCTCGTCATAGTCGCCGCTGTCTTTTGTCGTGATGTCCGCCTCGCGGACGCCGGGGCTGAATCCGATCTCCGTCAGCCCATTGATGTCAACGTAGACCGCGCTGGAATAGATTTGTGCCTTCCAGTTCCGCGCGAGAACCACTACCGGGTCTGCCATGTCCTATGATCTCCTGTCCGGGTTCCAGAGCCGGACTGTAAAGTTCATGCTCCACTCATGCCGCCCCTTATTGTCGCGCCCGAGGTGATACGGCAGGCTCTGGTTCGCGGAGATGAGTTGCACGTGTTCTTGGTTGTCTGATGTCGTGCCGATGGCGGCATTCGGGGCCAGGTTGTGCAGGCAATTGTAGATGGCGAGGGCGTGCGCATATCCCTGCCGGGGGTCGGTCTCGGAACCGCGCACCAACACCTGAATCGCCGCCGTCTCGTTCCCGAGCCTGCTTTCCGGCGGCATGCCGGAGCGCGAGAATACCGCCGCACAGTCGTCCGGCTCCTCCGGCAGATGCTCTACATACACAGTGCCAAGCGCCTGCCCCAACAGGTATTCCGCTACCGCCGCAGATAGCATCAGGCGATAGCTCCCTCACCGATCACGAAGATGTTATAGACCACGGAGCCGCCCGCGGGGTTGGACATCTTCAGCGTCTTATGAGTGTCATCCACAGTGTATCCGTCCACCGGCGCTTCCAGCGTCAACCCGCCGCCAGCCTGAATCACAATTTCGTCAGACGCATCAGAGAAGAATGCGGACAGCCCGTTCGATGCACCAGCAGTCATCTTCAGCGTGTAGCCCGTTGTTGCCGTCACTACCTCAATGCGCAGAGCCTTGATCTTGGTGAAGGCCGCCGTGCCGAATGCCGTAGTAACAGCCTTGAGATCAAGCGTCTCGTCGCTGGCCGTTGTGATCGTGCGCTGGTCGCTCCACGCGACCTGTGCCTTGCCTGAGCCGGTGCCGTCGGTGAATGTCTGCGTACAGGTATCAGACATGACCTCGGCAGGGGTTGACAGGTCGAGCGAATTGGTGTACGTCCACTTGATGCGCGTGAGCACTTCGGACGCAAGGGATTGTGCCATGTGGATTCCTCCGGCGCTCCGGTGCTGGAGCGCAACTCGTGGTTAGAAGCTGAGTTCTTTTTTCAGCCAGTCCATAATGCGCGGGCCGGACTCGTTGATGGTCTTCTCAAGCCACTTGCCCTCGCGGCCCTGCTGGAAATGGTATTCGGGGTGCTCATGCAGTCGGACGGCATACGGGACATCGACATCCCCATAACTCACCGTGCCAACCAGGTCAGCCGACGCCTGATGATGGCCGGAGCGCATCAGGTCACCAGTGTCATGCGGCACGATCTTGTTCGCCTCGGTGATGATGTCGCCCATCGCGCGGAACAGCGCGATGCGCGCCTTTGCGGCGTTCTCCTTGGCGATGGCCGGGCCGTCCCATTCCAGGTTGACTCGCACGGCTCGACGAGGATAGGAGTATTTCTCCGCCATCAGTCCGCAGCCTCCGCCAGAAAGCACTCGATGTGATGTATGCTCGTCCAGTGCCGGAGCGGCTCTGCAGAAACCACCCTGTAGTATTTGGAGTTGCAGAGCACCCGGTCGCCCGCGGTAATGACCGCCGATGGCTCGACGAACGCGAGCAGGCTTGCGACGATCTCCGTCGCATCCGGCCCCATCGCCGTCGAATGCATCCGCTTGTTGACAGCCTCCAGCCGCGCTTTATAGGTGACCGCCGCCCCGTATAGGGCTCCGTATGCGCCCTCGCCCGTGCGCGGGGTCACTATTATCCTGTCCGTCCAGGGGATACTCATCTGACTCCCGCGCCCTGATACAGCAGCCCCGCCAGCATCAGCGCCCTGTGTGACCGTGGCGCAAGCGATGTCATGCCGCCTGCCCCCGCCGCGAACGTCTCAGACACACGCCCCACCGTCCTGCTCGTCAGAGGCCCGCGCCATGCCGAGTCCTCTCCCATCTCCATCCACATTTCCACCTGCGCACAGCAGGCCGTCAGAGCCGCCGCCACATGGTCGTCATCGTCCGTGTCGATGCGCCCCTGCGTCCACACGTCCAACTCCTCAGAGGCGCGGTCAAGCATCCGCTGCGCGTCGTCAGGCAGAGACGCCAGGGCAATGCCCGTGTAGTCCGCGAGGTCCGAAAGCGTCGCGTATGCAGTGGTTGGTGATTCCGATGGTGTCAGGGTTGGCATTGTC
>CAZOSR010000084.1:0-7921 GCA_964582445.1 uncultured Coriobacteriaceae bacterium
CCACATGGACCTGAACCATGCGCGTCTGCCATTCCGCCACACCCGCGTGTGGTGCGAGTAGAGATACTAACACACGGCTTGCGGACGTGGAATAGTGGCACGATGCCGCCGCGCATGCCTGGCTTCATGCGTCCTCGGACGCAGAATGCGGTGCCCGAGTGGCTTCACGCGGCCGCTCAAGCGGCGTCTCGGTGGCCCGGTATCGCAGCGCCATCGCAATGCCCGACAAGACAAGTTCCGTGATCGCTGTCCACACACGCGAGGCGAGCGTCACCACGGCCGCACTTGCGGCACCGAGTGGAGTCGTGAGCAGCAACAGCAGCGCACCCTCACGCGCCCCAAGTCCGCCCGGCGCAAAGAGCACTATCAGCCCCGCGATCGCCGCTGCCGCGAAGTAACCCGCATACGCGAACGGAGACGTCCCCGGGTCGGCAACGATCGCCCGCGCAAACGCATAGAACGCGAGACCACCGACGACCCACGTGAGCGCGTAGTAGAGGATCAAGCCCAGCCCCCAGCGGAACGAAACATGGGGAGGCTCACCCTGGATCCGAAGCAGCCGCATCGTCCAACCCACAGCCCGTCGCAGGAAGGAGGGATGCAGGATCACAGCGGCGACAGCAAGTGCTGCGAGCGAGGTCAACACCGGTACTTCGATTGGCGTCCGACCGCCCGCAACGATTCCGAGTAGGAAGACCAGCGAAGCCCCGGTGACGCTTAGCGCACTCTCGAGCGCTGACACGAACAGCATGGTGTGCCGACGCACGCCTACCCGAGGGGCGATGGCGAGACGACTGGCGACCGGCCAGATGCCGCCCGGAAGGTACTTCCCCAGATTCGAGACGAAGGCGAGCTTGAAGGTATCGGGATAGCTGAGCTTAGTGCCAAGGGCCCGGAAGATCAGGTTGAGTCCACCAACGAAGGCCACGTAGTAGCCGAGGAGCAACGTGATCGAGGCTCCAAGATACGCCGGGTTGAACGCGAGGTTCACGAATCCGCTTTCCTGGAAGCCGGATCTGAGCGACCGGTAGACGAAGAACCCGACTGCGAGTAAGAGGAGCGCCTGCATGACGCCCTGGACCCACCGCGGGACGAATCGGCGCCGCTGTGGATCCTCTGACACCCTCGTCCCATCGGGCGCGACAAGGCCCTCGCGCTGCAACAGACTCCGGTAGAGCGCCGCGTAGTCCGACACGGTTCGGGAGAGCGGATAGCGCTCAGCCGCACGCTCGTGGGCCTCGCGGCCCATGGCCTGGGCATCGGCGGGATTGCTGGCAACCTCGATCAGAGCATCTGACAGAGCGTCCGGGTCATCAGGTGGCACGAGCACGCCCGCATCACGTCCAAGCGCGTCCGACAGTGCGGGGATGTCGCTCGCAACTATCGGTTTGGCCGCCGCCATCGCCTCAAGAAGGGCGAGTGGCATGCCTTCGCTCAGACTGGGGTGCACGAATACGTCGATATCGGACAGGAATCCGACCACGTCGTCGACGCGCCCGAGGATCTGCGCACTGCCCTCAAGACCCAGATCCGCCACGAGCTTCTCAAGCGCGGGACGCTCCACCCCATCCCCCGCTATGAGCAGGCGGCTGCCCGGCAGTTCCTCGGCAACGCGCTTGAACGCTCTGATCAGATTCGCGTGCCCTTTGACGCCGATCAGACTGCCGAGAGCGCCGAACGTGACCGGCTCTCGCCAGGGACTTATCCCGGCGCTGAACCTCTCGATGTCAACGCCGTTCTCGATCGTGGTGAGCCGCTCCTCCGGGAATCCCATTTCCGAGCGGCAGTACGTGGCCACCGAGGGCGAGCACGCAACCGTCGCGTCCACCAGATGCGCCGTGATCCTGCGGTATGCGCGGTATATCCAAGGACGCCTGCGAACGTCATGTTGGGTGGAGATGATGATCGGCGTACCTGCGAGAACGGCGGCAAGCCTGCCCACGATGTCACTCCCGAGCAGGTGGGTATGCACGATGTCCGGGCGTTGCTCGCGCAGATAGGCGGACATCCGCGCAACGACAAACGGGAATGTGTGGTCGAACTCGAACCCTGTCTGCAGGAGCGGCAACCCGGCCGCCTCCACGTACTCGCGCAGGCGTCCGTCACGCACGACCAGCACGTGCACGTCGAATTCTCTGGGATCGAGCGCGCGCGAAAGCTCGGCGGTAAGACGTTCAGCACCCGCCGGCGCAAGGCTGTTGACGACCTGCACTACGCGATATCGCCCGTCCCGGTCCACGCTGACAGCATCGGCCGCAGAACCATCCGATGGTCGCACGGCAGTAGCAGACACGGTGAGGCGGGGCGGGGATTCACGGGGCGCGGGTCGTGTGTTCTCGGGAGAATCCATCATCACCGGACAAGTCTACCGCCAAGGACCGCCTCGCGCACAGCCGGACCACCCTCCCGTGCACAGACCGTTCCAGTATCATGGTCGAACACAGACCCCGGACCGGGAGCCAACGTGCGTATCGTGATCGTCGCCGACCTGGCAGCAGATGCCCCACCCCGCGGCGGAGTGCAGCGATCGACATCTGCACTGGCCACGGCTCTGGTGGCTGCGGGACACGAGGTGACGGTGGTGGCTC
This sequence comes from uncultured Coriobacteriaceae bacterium, assembly GCA_964582445.1. Lineage (GTDB taxonomy): Bacteria > Actinomycetota > Coriobacteriia > Anaerosomatales > Anaerosomataceae > Anaerosoma. Next base: position 2,589 of record CAZOSR010000084.1, read on the forward strand.
CATGCGGGCTAGGGACCCCAACGCATGATGCCGACCGGCCGTACGGCGTCCTACGGGCCCAGCATCCTGGCCGCGCACAGATCCTCCAGGGCTTTGCCCGGTGGACGGCCGAAGTCCGGGTTGCCCTCGACAGACTCGAGCCCGACGTCGTGCAGGGTCAGGGCCTGCTTCATAACGGTATCGCTGTGACAGCGTGGGAGGGGTGCCCTCGAGTGGTGGCGGCACATGGCAGCCCCATCGCCGATGCGCACTCACACTACCTCGCCCCGGTTGGACGGCTGCTGCTCCCATTGATCAGGAGCACCGCGACGAAGACGATCCGTGCCGCGGACGCCGTAGCCAACGTGGTCGCCGAGTGGAGCGTCAACTGCCCGGTCGAGCCGCGCAGGATGGAGTACATCGCCAACCCCATTGAGGATGCCTTCTTCGGCGGACCCGAGCCGCCGATGGTTGACCGCGTCCTGTTCCTCGGCGGCACACGCCGCATCAAGGGACTCGACCTGCTGCTCAAGGCGTGGGAAGTCGTGCATGCAGCGCTACCCGATGCCACACTCGAGCTGTTCGGCATAGACGAGACTCTGGCCGCGCGCTCGTTCCCCGGTCTGGATCTGAGGCCGCCAGGAGTCGTTCTGCGAGAGAGGCTCGATCCGCACGGCGTCGCACGGGAGATGCGGCGTGGTGGCGTAGTGGTCCTGCCATCACGGTTCGAGGTGGCTCCCGTAGTGATCGCGGAAGCCTGGGCGGCAGGAATCGGAGTGGTTGCCACTGCCGTTGGGGGGGTGCCCCAGGCGTCCTGCGGCGCGGCGCACCTGTGCACGCCGGAACCACCTTCGATCGCCGCAGCCCTGCTGAAGGCGTTGACCGAACCGGACAGCTCGATGATCGCCGAGGGCAGACGACTCGCCGAGAATCACCGCGCACAGCGCGTTGCTGAGTTGCACATCAGGCTGTACGAGGAACTCATCGGCTGAAAGCCGCTCACGCCACGACGGCAGCCTTGCGTTGGTCCGCCGCGTCCTGAACGAGGGCGATGCCAAGACCTGCCACGAGCCCGAGCGCGATTCCGATGGCGCCGTTCTTCAGCGGCGCCGGCGATACCTTGTCGGCGATCGGTGGATCGAGCGTGACCAGTACTTCCTTCTCAGCCGCGAGCGCCACCTCAAGCTGAGCGACCTCGCGCGAAAGCGCGTCGTAGGCGTCCGTGCCGCCGTACACGGGCTCGGTATACCCATCCGGGAGATCGTAGACGCGCACGCGGTCCCACGTTGACTCCAGGAGCTCCCGGGACACATCGAGACGCGCCTCCAGCGAGCGGTCGAACATCCCCACCGCCGCTTCCTCGGTCGCCGCTACGAGGCTGTCCATGAAGGTGAGTGCCTGCTCGCCATCGCCCTCGACGATCGCGCTTACGGTGACGGTGTGCGCCTGCTCGTTGGCGACTACCAGCAGGTCGTCTTCTATCAACATGTCGACGGAATCAGACGGGATGCCCGCTGCCTCAACCGCAGACGTCACGACCGCGCGCGAAGTGATCGGCGCATAGACGGCGTTCCATCCGTCCTCTCCGGCCGTCGGCTCGAACGGCGAACCCGCGAGACCGGGCAACTGGGACTGGACGAAGAAGCGCGTCACGACCTCATGGCGTTCGGAGCGGGTCATTCCGAAGGCAACGGATACGACAGCAGTGACCGCGACGGCCAGGGCCACCACCGCCCATCGCTGGATGAACACCTCTGACCAGCTGCGCTGCGACATCTATCCTCCCGGTTCAACGGCTTGGGCGCGCCCGCGATACCCTCCGGCGATTCTACCGTAAGGCACAAGCGGACGCTCAGTAAGCACCGCGGGCAAACAACACAGCAGGGATCGTTCTGAAGAGCAGCGTTATATCGAACCCGATCGACCAGTTCTCGATGTAGAAGATATCGAGCCTGATCATCTCCTCGAAACTCAGATCCGAGCGCCCGGAGACCTGCCACAGCCCCGTCATGCCGGGAATCGCCTCCAGCCGGCGCCAGTGTCGATCCTCGTATGCCTCCGTCTCACAGGGCAACGGCGGACGTGGCCCCACAAGGCTCATCTCGCCCCTCAAGACATTGAGCAGCTGAGGGAACTCGTCGATCGAGTACTTGCGGATCCACCTCCCGATCGGTGTGATCCGCGGATCATTGCGGATCTTGAAGATCGGCCCATCGGCCTCGTTCTCCGTGCCCAGATGCTCGCGCCGGGTATCGGCATCCGCAACCATGGAACGGAACTTGAACATGCCGAAGGGGCGTCCGTCCTTGCCGATCCGCTGCTGGCGGTAGAAGACGGGACCCGGACTCGTCGTCTTGATCGCAATGGCGACGAACAGCCACAGCGGTAGTCCAAGAAGGATGATCGCCGCCGAGACGATGGAGTCGAACGTGCGCTTGGCCAGCAGTCGGCCGGGGGTGAAGGACACGCCCTTGACCGTGATCATCGGGACGCCGGCGACCTCGCGGACGAATACCCTGGACGTGAGCACTTCGAAGAGACCCGACGACATGTGCACGCTCGCATCGGACTTGCGAAGCTCGGCGATGATCTCGGCGATCTGCTCGTGATCGAACGCTGATGAAGCGATCACGGCCGTGTCGACGCCGTGTTCCCGGATGATCCGACCCATATCCCCCGTGGTCCCGAGCACATCGGCGCTGCGGCACCCGGCATCCTGCTCATCACTGATGCAGCCCACCGGGACCATCCCGGTCACTGGAGCCTTCTGAAGCGCCACAACCAGCCGTTCTGCCTCCTCGTTGGCGCCGATGATGAGAACCGGCCTCAGCAGCCGGCCCGCTTTCCGGAGCGCATCGAGCAGCGCGCGAATCGCCAACCTGCCAAGCCAGACCAACAACACTGAGTCGAGCCACGCGAGCACCAGCCAGGCACGCGACAGGTTGTCCACGGTCAGCGCGAACTGTCCGATGATCACCACGAACGCACCCAGAGCGAGCGCTCCGGCAGCACGAGAGAGCTCGCCCATCCCCCACGTGAGGCGGTCCGTGTCGTACAGCCCCTGCAGCGCCAGCGTCGTGAGCCAGGTCAGAGCGATCGCGAGGACGACGTGCCAGTAGGGAATCCAGTGGCCGGGACGGATCTGGAGCGCGGCGTCAAACGTCCCGTACCGCATCAGGAGTGCGAGGAAGCCCCCCAGCACAAGCGCGAGGGAGTCGGAGAGTACGAGCCCAAGACGGATTATCCGCTCGCGACGCCTGCGCGCCATCGGCAGACCCTCACCCAGCGTCAGTCGCTCCACCCCGGTTCCCAGCGTCAACCTCGTCCCCTTATCGGCGGCCGAACCCTCACGGGCAGCACAACCGGTCGCCCGTCACCGAGCGCGCGCTCCCACGGCCCTATCGTAGACGTCCAGGGTCATGTCCGTCACCCTGTCCCAGTCGTATTCCGCCAGCGCCTCTTCGCGCATGGTGCCTGCTCTATCCCGAAGTCCTCCCAGCTCGCCGATCGCTCTGCTCAACTCTCGGGCGAGTGACTCGATGTCACCGGCCTCGAAGTACCGGCCCTTGTCCCCCAGAACCTCGACGTTGGGCACGATGTCGCTCGCGAGCACCGGCGCCCCATAGCCCAGTGCCTCGAGAAGGACGATCGGCAGACCCTCGAGGTCGGAGGGAAGCACGAACAGTGCCGCATGCCTGAACAGCGCCGCGAGACGCGCTCCGTACACGTATCCGGGAAACAGCACGCCCTCGGCCTGCGAGGCTTTGACCGCGTTCACATACCCATCGCTGAAGCTGGTGTCGCCCGCGATCACGAGCGGCATGGGCCGGCCAGCAGCGCGCCACGCTTCGATCAGATAGTGTGCACCCTTCTCGGGAACGACACGGCCCGCGAACAACAGGTAGCCGCCGTCGGAGACTCCCAGTTCATCCAGGATGGATGTGTCATCACCATCGTTAAGTGCGATTCCGTTGGGAACGTACGTCACCCGGTGCCCTTCGGCAACGTACTGCTCAGTCAGGCGCTCCGAGACGCAGATGGTCTCACGTGCGACGTTGAGTGCGCACCACTCGCCCATCCGGAGAATGCGAGACGCGAGCCCGCCCCACTTCTGCCGGCGCCAGTCTTGCGCGTGGATGGTCGCCACCGTGGCGCGGCCGCGCGCTCGCGCGATCGGGGCCGTGAGGGCCGGTCCGATGGCGTGATAGTGGACGATATCGTACCCATGCCCCCAGGCATCGAACGACGATAGGGCGCAGTGCACGATCGCATCCAGATGCTTGGTGCCGACGGTCGGCAGGGAGCGGAGCATGATGCCCTCATACGAGGCGAGCCCTCGCTCGGTGTAGTTGGGCCGGGTATAGACGGTCACCTCGTGCCCGCGCGCTACGATGCGGCGCGCAAGCTCCTCCACATGCCGCTCAACCCCGCCGTGAGTGGCGGGAACGCCCTTCTGCCCGATCATCGCGATCCTCATGCGACCTCCGCCCGGGCCCGCTCGTAGGTCGCGAGGAGTGCTTCGAGATGCGCCGAAGGTGAGAATGCACGCTCAATACGCTCTCGACCCGCAGTGCCCATGCGCACGGCGATGGAGGAGTCGGCTTCGAGCGCGCGCAGTGCTCCGGCAAGCGCATCTGCGTCACCGGGCTCGACCAGGATCCCCTCTACACCGTCGGTGACCTGCTCTGGGATACCACCGATGCGCGACGCGATCACCGCAGTGCCACCGGCCATCGCCTCGAGCACGCTCATGGGGGCATTCTCGTACCATACGGAGGGGACGACCACCGCGCGTGCCCCACTCGCGAGGCGTTCAGCTTCCTCACCTGCGATGTGGCCCAGGAACTCGACGTTCGGCCCGGCAGCGGCACGGAGTCCCGCAGCGAGCGGTCCATCACCGGCGATCACCACGCGCACGCCGGCGGTGGCCGCAGCTCGGAGGAGGACGTCCACGCCCTTCTCTGGTGACAGGCGTCCTGCGAAGAGGAAGTAGGTGCCTCGCGAATCGGACGTGACAGCCCGGTCCCGAAGCGGCACCGCATTACCGATCACATCTATCGGCAGATGCCATCCGCCCTCGGCCATGCGATCAGCAAGGAACCGGCTCGGCGACACGAATCGCGTGACTCCGCGCTCGTAGGCCCCGGTCATACGCTGAAAGGAGACCTCAGCCGCCGCCAGAGTGCTCGCTGCCAGACTTCCACGCACACAGCGGTTGCGGATGCATGCCGCGTACGACAGTCGGCCACAGCTGCGAGGCTCGCATACCTCGGAGCCGCCTCGGAGGAGCACATCACTGGGACAGACACGCTGGTAGTCATGCAGCGTCTGAACAACCGGGAGATTCCGGCGCG
>CAZOSR010000085.1:0-7630 GCA_964582445.1 uncultured Coriobacteriaceae bacterium
GCTCACGATACTGACCAGCATGCTCCACCTTCTTCTCGGCTGGTTCCGGGTACTCGATACGCGGATGGTAGACGCTCGCCAGCATGCGCGTGTAGACCATGGTCACGGTCTCCAGGTCCTGAAGGGTGAGGCACGATTCGTCAAGCTGGTGGTCATCGATCTTCCCGCGCACGATCGTGCGGATGAGTGACTCGATGCGTTCCGGCGTGGGTGTGTCCAGCGTGCGGACCGCTGCCTCGGACGCGTCCGCGAGCATGACGAGCGCGGCCTCGGGAGAGTGCGGCCGACGGCCATCGTAGCGGAAGTCGGCCTCGTAAACCGGACCGCCCTTCTTGCTCGCTTTGTCGTAGAAGTACGCCACCACCGACGTCCCGTGGTGCTCGCGCACGATATCCACGACTTCCTGCGGCAAGCCGTACTCCTCGGCGAGTTCCACGCCTTCGCGCACATGTGCCGTGATGATCCGCGCCGACAGCGATGGCGACGTGGCGTTGTGCGGGTTCGTGCCACCTGCCTGGTTCTCGACGAAGAACGCGGGGCGGCGAACCTTGCCCACGTCGTGGAAGTACGCGCCCGCGCGTGCGAGCAGCGGGTTGGCGCCGATCGACTCGGCAGCCGTCTCCGCAAGGTTGGCCGTCATCACGGAATGGGAGTACGTGCCAGGTGCCTCGGTCATGAGCCGGCGGAGCAGCGGGTGGCTCGGGCTGCCGAGCTCGAGAAGCGTGATGTCCGAGGTGACACCGAAGATCGACTCGAACAGCGGCAGCAGGCCGATCATCAGGACTGCAGTGATGAGACCGGCCGCCAACCCGTACCCTCCGGAGACCGCCGATGTGAGCAGGTCGTTACCGGACGCGAGCGAGGCTCCGAACGATACCGTGCCCAGGATGAGCATGATCAGCGCGCTCACCCTGAACATGTCAGCGCGCTGCCGCAGTCGCGCCGTCATGACGATGCTCGCGATGCTCGAGACGATCGCGGCTACCGTCTGGGCGCCCCCGGCGAATCCGAGCAGGAGTCCCGCAACGGTACTGATAGCGGTGAGAAGCACGGCCGGACGCGGACCCACCAGAAGCGTTGCCAGGATACCCACGAGCGGCACCGGCATCAGGTAGGGCGATATCTCCGGCGCCAGCAACGAGGTGAGACGGGTCGTGTACATCATCGCCAGCAGCAGCGTTGAGAGAAGCACGAGGTCGCGCATGCTGTTCCAGAGCGCCTCATGGAACGACGCCCAGTACGCACCCGCAAACGCGATGAGCGCCGACATGAGCACGACACCAGCGATCACCGATGCGAGGTCGGTGCCCTGCTCCAAACCGCCCAGGGTCCGCACCAGTTCGATGTCGCGGGCGGTGACGATGTCGCCCTTCTCGACGATGTTCTCGCCCTCCTGAACGTACACCACAACGGGCGAGACCCTCTCGATCGCCTCGATCCGGGCTCGCTCGGTTGCGGCCACATCCTGTGTGACAGTCGGTTCGATGAATGCGTTGCCTACCGAGATCACCACGAAGCGCTCACCCAGCGACAACGGGATCAGACCGGCGCTCTGGGCCAGCTGGTCGCGAGCTGCCTGGAGATCGCGCTCCTGGATGCGACCGGAGAGGATGCTGCTCACCAGTCCCTCGGTGTTGCGGGCAACCGTGTCGATGGAGGATGACGGCAGTGCAAGGACGGCCTCTATCGTGCCGGTATCCACGCGCGAGCCGTATGTCGCGGTCAGCGTCTCGATGGCCCGGGTGGTGTCTATGCTGGTGGTGGTCTCTCCGCTCTCCCCGGCCCGGAGGGAGCTCACAGCCGAGAAGAACTCCACGATCGCCTTGCGCGCGTCCGACTGCGCCTCCTGGTCGACGGTGTAGACCGGGTTCACCGCATCGGACGCGGCCTGCTGCAGCGCCTCTGTGGCGGCCTCGTCCACGTACTGAAGCGCACGCGGCGCGCGGAAGGTACGCGGCGCTGGCTCTCCCTCGGCCAGACCGAGCGGGACCACGCGCACCGCCAGCGGTGCCGCTGCGAGGATGATCACGGCCACGCCCAGCAGAATGCGCTTGCCGAGGGAGCTTGCAAGCGGCCCCGTCTTCGGCCAGATGCGGCCAAGACGGGCGATGGCCCGTCGTCTAGGCATGGTCGCTCGCCGACTGGCGGCCCTGGGTCTCGGCATACTCGGTATACGCCGTGACGATCCGCTGCACGAGGCGGTGACGCACGACATCACGCGCCTCGAGCTCGACGAAACCGATGCCCTTCACGCCCTCCAGTATGTCCTTGACCTGGATGAGACCCGAGAGCCCGCCGATGAGATCGGTCTGGGTCACGTCTCCGGTGATCACGATCTTGGAGCCGAACCCCAGACGTGTGAGGAACATCTTCATCTGTTCGGGAGTGGTGTTCTGCGCCTCGTCAAGGATCACGAACGAGTCGTTGAGCGTGCGGCCGCGCATGAACGCGAGCGGCGCCACCTCGATCACGCCACGCTCGGTGAGTGCCGTGGACTTCTCTATGTCCATCATGTCGAACAGCGCGTCATACAGCGGACGCAGGTACGGATCGACCTTCTCGTACAGGTTGCCGGGCAGGAAGCCGAGTTTCTCCCCCGCCTCCACGGCCGGACGCGTGAGGATGATGCGGCCGACCTCCTTCTTGCGGAGCGCGTCGACCGCCATGGCCATCGCAAGGTACGTCTTGCCCGTGCCGGCCGGACCGATGCCGAAGGTCACGGTGTTCTCACGGATGGTGTCGACGTAGCGCTTCTGGCCTGCGGTCTTGGGGCGGATCGTCTTGCCGCGGTGCGTCAGGATGACATCGGCGAACACGCTCGAAGGGCTGCACTCGCTGCGACGCAGCATGTCGATAGCGCGATCGATGCTGTCAGAGGTGAGCGACTCGCCTGCCTGCACAAGGTCGAAGAGTTCGGTGAAGACCGCCGAGACGACCTGCGCTTCCGTGGCATCCCCGGTGATGGTGATCTCATTGCCGCGAACCGCGATGTCGGACTCGAACTGCTCTTCCACGAGCCGCAGGAGGTGGTCTCCCTCCCCGAGCAGCTCGACCATGCTCATATCCGCTGGAGCGACCAGGCGCACCTGTGCCGGATTCGTCACGTTGATAGTCCCTGCGCTTCCTGTCGCCTCTGCCCGTCGGCACGCACCGACGTGCGTGCCGCTAACGGGGAGATTCTACCACGCACTCGACCGCCCCCGTGGGTCCCGGAGCACCGAGCACCACGTCGATCCCGTCCCCCGGGACAGCCGACGGATGCGACATCACAGCCCGCAGATACTCACGCGTCGTGCCCTCGACGCGACGATGACCGTCTGTGGCTGTCACCACGCGCTCTACAAGGAGCTCGGCCGCGCTCCCCCGCGCCGATGTCGCCGCTCTCTCGGCGAGCTCCTCGCCCAGCGCTCTGATCTCCGCGGCACGTGACGCTCTCACGGCGGGCGGCACCTGTCCGGCCATGGTTGCCGCGGGCGTCCCGGCGCGCGCTGAGTAGCGGAACACGTGCAACCGCGAGAATCCGATGCGCTCAACGAAGTCCAGCGTCTCGGCATGCTCGGCCTCGGTCTCACCGGGGAATCCCGCGATCACGTCCGTGGAGACTGCCACCCCGGCAAGCGCCTCGCGGGCAGCAGAGACGCGCGCCGCAAACGCGGCTGTCGTGTACGGGCGCCCCATGCGGGAGAGCACGGTGTCAGATCCAGACTGCAGTGGGATATGCAGGTGGCGGCAGAACGCCCGGGTCCGCGCAGCGACCTCAAGCAGCGTGTCGTCGATGTCGCCGGGCTCGATGCTCGAGATGCGCACGCGAGGTATCCCCGCAGCGGCGACCACCCCCAGCACGTCTGCGAGCGTTGCACCGTTGTCGGAGTACCGCCCGATGTTGATGCCCGCGAGCACGACCTCGGCCACCCCCGCTCTGGCGAGCCTCTTCGCCGAGCGCTCGATCTCCGGGAGTGGTATAGAGCGCGGTACCCCACGAGCGTACGGGATGATGCAGTAGCTGCAGAATGCGTCGCAGCCGTCCTCGATCTTGAGTTGGACCCGCGTGCGACCGGTGGCACGCACGGCCGCGTGCTCCCCCGGGGGCGCCGTTCTCGCCAGGGCCGCCACGCGCTCCTGCACGCGAGCCTTGTCGGGCTCGACCACCACGCGATCGCCGAGCGCCGCTACGGCAGCGGGGTCTACCGCGGCAAGGCAGCCGGTCACGATCACCAACGGCTCTCCGGGCTGGCCGAGTGCGTGGCGCACGGCTTTTCGTGCCTTGTGGTCGGCCTCGCCCGTGACCGTGCACGTGTTGATGACGATCACGTCGGCGGCGGCGTGACCCCGGACCACCTGGGATTCAGGCAGCATCGACGCGAAAGCATCCGACTCGGCCTGATTCACCTTGCATCCGAGCGTGACGAACGAGACCCGGGATGCGGCTCCTTCAGGCATGGCGTGCCCCGAGACCGCCGCGCGCATGCAGGGCGAGCGCGGCCGCCACGATGCCCGCGGTCTCGGTGCGCAGGACCGACGGCCCCAGCGTGACCACTACCGCCCCTGCCCGCTCAAGCGCGTCCACCTCCGCAGCCGTCAGTCCGCCCTCCGGGCCGACGATGACCGCGCACTCGACGTCCGGCCCGGACGTGTATCGCGCGATGGCCTCCTCGATACCGGGCGCGTCGACCGCATCCTCCCAGCACACCAACACGAGCGCGCCACCGAGCACCTCGGCAAGGCTGTCTATCGAGGTCACCTGCTCCACGATCGGAACCACGCTCTGCTGCGACTGCTTGGCGGCCTCGCCAGCGATGCGCTGCCACCGCGCCACCCGTGCTGACGCTTTGGCGGTGTCGAGCCTCACCACGCTGCGAGCGGCGGCAAGCGGCACGAAGCGGCTCACGCCCAGCTCGGTAGCGTGCCGGACCACGTCGTCGAACTTGTCGCCCTTCGCCAGGCCCTGCACGAGCGTCACCGGTGGTATGCACGGTGCCGGCAGGTCATCGACCACCTCGCCCGTTATCGACTCGCCCACCTGCGTGAGACGCACGCGCACAACGCGTCCGGAGTGGGCAAGGACGACCTCGTCACCGGCGGTGAGTCTGAGCACGTCACGCAGATGGTGCGCATCGGCATCCGTCAACGGCACCACGCCATGCTCGGCGTGCAGAGGTCCGTTCGCGAAGAATCGGTGCAGCGTCACGACATCGCCTCTCAGGCGCCGAGCCAGTCGCGCAGCTTGGACAGCGGCGTCCGCTCGTCGCCCTTACTGCCCGTGCCCATCGTCTCGCCCAGTTCCTCGAGGAGTTCACGCTGGCGCTTGGTGAGCTTCTTGGGAGCCAGCACGTCCAGGTGCACGATGAAGTCCCCGCGCCCTCCGTCCATGCGCGGCATGCCCTTCCCCTTCACGCGCGCAACATCGCCCGTGTGCACACCGGCGCCGAAGGGCACCTCCACATCGCCATCGAGACCGGGGACGCTGATGGCGCCGCCGAGGCCCGCCTGGGCGATGTTGATGCCCGCCATCACGTGCAGGTCGTGCCCCTCGCGGTGCAGGAACTCGTGCGGCAACACCCGCACCGTCACGAGCAGGTCGCCCGAACGCGCACCACGCACGCCCGCCTCACCGCGCCCGGATACACGCATCGTGTATCCATCGGGCACGCCAGCGGGCACCGTCACGCGTACCGTCTCGGTCTCATTGGTGCGGCCCTGTCCGCCGCATGCCGGACACGGCCGGTCGATGATCGAGCCCGTAGCACCGCACGTCTGGCACGGCGTTGCGCTCTCCATCACGCCGAGGATCGTCCGGCGCTGTGTGCGCTGCTGGCCGGTGCCGTGGCACGTGGGGCACGTCTGCACGCTCCCGCCCTCGGCCGCACCGCTGCCCGTGCAGGTGGCGCAGGTGGTAAGCCGCGTGACGGTCACGTCCTTCTCCACCCCGCTTCCCGCATCCTCGAGCGTGACCGCAACCTGTGTTCTCAGGTCCCGCCCGTCCGGGCTGGGTCGACCCGCCGCGCCGCCACGCACACCGCCGAAGAACACGCTGAACAGGTCGTCCATCCCGAAGAAGTCACCGCTGAAGTCCTGGCCGTAGCCACCCGCGCGCGGATCGGCAGTGCCAAAGCGGTCGTACCGGGCGCGCTTCTCAGGGTCTGACAACACTTCGTACGCTTCGTTGATCCGCTTGAACGTCTCCTCGGCGTCTGCACCGTCGTTGATGTCCGGGTGCGTCTCGCGCGCCTTCTGCCTGAACGCACGCTTGATCTCGTCTGCGCTGGCCTCGCGAGACACGCCGAGTAGTGTGTAGTAGTCCTGCTGACTCAACTGCTGACCTCTTCCTCTTACGGACCGAGCACGTCGGAGAGCGTGTCGGAGACGGTTCGGACCGCCGACACGGCGCGACGGTAGTCCATGCGTGTGGGCCCGATCACGCCGATGACGCCGCCGAGGTCATCATCGCCGTACCGTGCCGCAACGAAACTCGTGTGGCCGAGCGCCGCCGAAGGGTTCTCGTGCCCGATGCGGACCGCCACATCGGCAGTGCGCATGACATCGGAGATCACCGTGAGCATCGAGAGTCCGTCCTCAAGAAGCGAGAGCACCGGGCGGACCGTGGCAGGATCGCTGAACTCCGGGTGTGCGAGCAGCGCTGACACACCACCCGTCATCACGCGATCGTCATCGGCCTCGGCGAGACAGCCCACCACGTCGTGCAGCGCCCGTAGCGCGATGGCCGCCTCACGCCCGGACATGGAGGCCATGCGCTCCAGAGCCGCCTCGGCGTCGGCCTCCACCGCACCGTCAAGCGTTCGCGAAAGGTACTCCTCGACAGCCATCAGCTCGTCTGCGGTCACATCGCCGTCGAACTCGATCGCCCGGTCCGCGACCTGACCCGTATCGGTCACCACTACCAGCATCGCTCGCCGTGGCGCGAGCGGCACCAGCGTGACCCGCCGGATCCGTGCCCGGCGCAGCGTGGGCGCTACCACCACTGCCACATACGAGGTGAGGCGTGACAGCAGCGCGGAGGTCTCGTGCAGCACCTCACCGAGTTCGCGGTCGACGGTCTCATAGTGGCGGCGCACCCGCACCGCGTCGCGCGCCCCAAGTCCTTCAGGGGACGACCCCACGACGTCGTCAACGTAGGCACGGTAGCCGCTGTCGGTAGGGATACGCCCTGCCGAGACATGCGGCTGGAAGACGTACCCGGTCTCCTCGAGTGCCGCGAGTTCTGAACGCACGGTCGCCGGGCTGCAGCCCAGGCCGTACCGTTGCACGAGCACCTTCGAACCCACGGGCTGCATGCTTGCGATGTATTCGTCTACAAGGGCGGAGAGCACGCTCCGCCGCCGTTCGTTCAGCATGGAATCCCTCCTGGCACTCGCCGTCTCCGAGTGCCAGACGATGATAGGGCTCGGGCGCGCGCAGGGTCAAACCGCTGTGCGTGACGCGAAACCGGCGCGCAGGGGCACGCGCATGCCGTTAGTCGACAACGCCCCAGATGCGCGAGAAGACCTCGTTGCCGAACAGCCACCCCCGCTCGGTGGGCTTCCAGCGTCCCCCGTCGTGCATCACGAGCCCGTCGGCTACAAGCGACTCGAGCGCCGGGACGACTCCGGCGCGCTGTGCGAGCGCATCATCG
>CAZOSR010000085.1:7640-7864 GCA_964582445.1 uncultured Coriobacteriaceae bacterium
TACCGTCGCTCATGCGCATCCCGAGCATCGCGTCCTCGCGCGCCGCCTCGGCCACCGTCATGTGCTCGATCGACGAGAGCGGCTGCAACTGGTCGCCGGGCAGCACGTGGCTGGCGTACGCGTAGCGCACCCGGCCGATATCGCCCCCCGTCTCAGGCGCCAGCCCCAGCGCCCGGGCCTGCGCCTCGTTCACCATGCCGTGCGCACCGCCACCGACACCGATG
>CAZOSR010000086.1:0-7852 GCA_964582445.1 uncultured Coriobacteriaceae bacterium
AACCGGTGACCTCTTCCTTACCAAGGAAGTGCTCTACCGACTGAGCTATGTGGGCGGAACGCCTCTGGTATGAGGCGGAGTCGTCGTGGTGGGAGCGCTTGGATTCGAACCAAGGTAGGCATAGCCAACGGGTTTACAGCCCGTCCCCTTTAGCCACTCGGGCACACTCCCGACAATAAAAAAGCCGTGCTCTATCACGTTTTCAAGTTGCTTGCCTGGCGACAGGCGAAAGGAATACTACTTCATCCCCAAGAACAGTGTCAACGACTACAACGGTGCCGGGCGTATCCAAATCCCGCCCACACGAGGCGCCAACCTACCCGACGGCGAGGCTGTGATACAGCGAGTCCACCACGTGCACGTCGGGGACCCCTGCGGCCAACTCCGCGATCGGCACGATGCGGCACCAGGACATCCGCCCCTGCGCGATCACAGGGCGAGGCGTGAACTTGTCAGCCTCTCGTGTGAACCATGTGCGCAGATCCGGCAGCGGTATCATGCGTAGTTCGTCCCGCTCCACGCCGAGTTCGGAGAAGAACACGGCGTCCGGTGAGCCAAGAAGCGCGGCGACCTCCGCCTCGGGACGAGCGATCGCCATACGGTAATACAGCAACACGTCCGCCCGGGTGGAGAAGATCCAGCCGGGCATCTTCGTTGCCACATCGGCGATCTCCTCGAACGCGTACGTCGACGACTCCATCCGGTACATCGGCAGTGCGCGATCTGCCGCCTTCTCGGCATCGACACCGAAGTAGCAGTCTGCCTGCACACGGGCCGTCGTCGGTCGACCCGCCCTCATGTAGCGGATGTCGATGCCATCGGTACCCGTGCGCCCGACGGGTGAGACGGCAACGCTGACGGCTCCATTGCGCGCAAGATAGGCGCCGACGATCCGCTTGGCTACCTCACGCGTCAGTGTCGCGCCGGTCAGGTCCATTCCGCCACCTCCCATGTTGCGCGCCGGAATCGCGCGGATGCCTCGTCGGCATCTACCGCATATGGTAACCCAGCACACCGACACGCGCCGAACAGCATGACAACGGCCCGCGCGAGCGCCCGGGCCGTTGTGGTTCTGTGGAGCCGGCGGAGGGAGTCGAACCCACAACCTATCGCTTACAAGGCGATTGCTCTGCCATTGAGCTACACCGGCGCGCGCCTATTGTAGCGGCGCCGGCCGAGCAGGGCTACCGCTCAGCATGCCCGGCAAACCTCGATCTGGAACTCGATCTTGCGCTTGATCCGCTGCAAGGCGTTGTCGATCGACTTGACGCCGCGCTCGAGAGAGTCTGCCACTTCCTGGTACGACTTCCCCTCCACGTACAGGCGCAGCACCTCAGTCTCGAACGGAGAGAGCACCTGCAGGAAACCCTCGCGGATGCTCGATGTCTCCCATGCTGCAATCACGATCTCGGCGGGATCACATACCTCGCGAGCAGCGAGGATGTCAGCGAGCACGCGATCTCCTTCGTCCTCCGCACCTGTGGAGCGGCTCAGAGATACGTACGTGTTGAGCGGCGAATGCTTCTGGCGGCTGGCGGACTTGATGGCCGTGATCAACTGCCGCGTGATGCAGAGCTCCGCGAACGAACGGAAGCTTGCCTGACGGGAGGGATCGTAGTCACGGATGGCCTTGTACAGGCCGATCATGCCCTCCTGGATGACGTCGTCGCGATCCGCGCCGGCAAGGAAGTACGACCGCGCTTTGCAGCGGACGAATCCCTTGTAGCGAGACACAAGTACCGCACTCGCGGCCTCGTTTCCCATTTGCGCGGCCTGGATGAGGGTCATCTCATCCCAGCGATCGAGTCTACGTCGTGAGTCCCCAAGTGTCCTTTGCAATGCCCGATTCCCTCCCACAAACCCCCCACAGGCTCAAGGGGGAGGAATGGTGCACGGTGCCGGCCGCGCCCTACAAGGTGCTCGTGAATCCTTAACGACCATAGCACCGCGGTGGGGACTGTCAACGGATTCCGGGAAGCCTGAACAAGCCTGATGCATCGATATGAATCTATCTTGTGGGAATAGCCAGATGCTGCGCAAGGGTACCTGCGGTTGAGCATCCAGCTACCGGCGCTCACCGCGAGCCCAACGCCCAAGAGCCGCACTCACCGCTGGATCGATCCTCTCGGAGAGAGTGCCCCGCCTCCCCGGGCCTACCGCCTCGACGCCAGCACTCCGCGCCTGCCGAACATCGTCCACGAACGACTCCGACGAGAGGATCGACACACTCCCGGCTCGCACTGCGTCACGAGTCGCGCGATCGGACGTGACCACCACTACGTCTTCGTCGCGCTCTCGTGCACGCTGTGCAAGTGCCTCGATGACGGTATCCGCGCTCTTCCCCGCAGGCGAGAACATGACCGTGAGTCCGCCGATATGGTGAGGAGCGCCGTCTGAGTGAGGATTCCCGCCCCCGTCGAAGACGACCGTCACCCGGTCATCGACCGACGCCATCGCGGTGAGGTCGCTTACGAGTCGCGTTCTGGCCGAGTCGATGTCGCGAGCGGCAAGCTCACCATACTCGGGATGCGCATGCATCACGTTGTATCCGTCGATGATCAGACGGTGGCGCGCCATCAGCCTCGTCGCACCCACTCGAACGCCAGAACGCTCGTTGCCTGCGCGACATTGAGAGACGAGACGCGTCCCGTCACTGGAATCGAGACAAGGAAATCGCATCGCTCACGGACGAGTCGCGAGAGTCCTGCTCCCTCCGCACCCATGACGAGAGCGAGGCGACCCTCGAGCGGCGCGTGCCACAGGTCGGACCCGCCACGCTCATCGGCACCACCCACCCACATCCCCGCGTCCACCAACTGGCCGAGGGCCTGGGCGATGTTCGTGACGCGGACCACGGGGAGGTGCGCTGTGGCCCCCGCAGAAGCCTTGTGGACGATCGGGCCCACGGCCGCGGCACGCTCCCGCGGGATGACGACCGCGCTGCCGCCCGCGACCTCGACCGAGCGGATGATGGCCCCGAGATTGCCGGGGTCGGTCACATGATCCAGTACGACGATCAGCGCACGAGGCCGCCCTTCGATCGCACGGAGAACGTCCTCCAGTTCCGTGTAGCGGAAGGGTGCGGCGAACGCCATCACCCCCTGGTGCGCCCCTCGGGCACTCCGGGTATCGAGCAATGCGCGGTCCACGCGTTCGAGCGGGATGCCGGCGGCTGATGCGAGCGCCACGATCTCGCTTGTAGCGGCAGTCGTCTTCAGCCCCTGCGCCAGCATGACACGCTCAAGCTGCACCCCGGAGCGCAGCGCTTCGAGGACCGCATTGCGGCCCTCCATCACCTCGGCTGCAGAACGATCAGCCACGGTCGCGATAGGACACGCGGGCGCCACCCGGCGTGTCTTCGACCGTGAAGCCGAGAGCGGCAAGGCCGTCCCGGATACCATCAGCGGCAGCCCAGTTGCGCTCTGATCGGGCAACTGCACGAGCGGCCAGAAGCGCGTCGACTGCGGCCCGAACGTCAGTACCCTCGTAACCCGCATAGTCGCGCGCGAGATCGAGCACCGCAAGCGGGTAGTCGCTTGACCCGCTTTCGAGCGAGACTGACACTCCCAGCACGCCCAGAAGTTCGACGATCGTGGCCGTCGCCGCCTCGATGCGAGGCGCGTACCGGGCACTTGCACCGATACCATGGCTCTCCAGGAAGCCGTTCACCACGCGAACCAGATCGAACACCGCGGCGAGTGCTCCTGCAGTGTTGAAATCGTCGTCCATCGCCTCGATGAACGAGGACCGAGCAGCATCTGGCGCCGAGTTCAACGCGTCGAGCACGGAAGTCGTAGCCTCCGGCAGGTCGGCCGCTGCGGAGTTGCGCTTGACCCAGGTGAAGTTCCGAACCGGCGTCACGAGACGGTCGTATGCGCGGACTGCTTCATCCAGCCGTGCGGTCGAGAAGTCCAGCGGGCTCCGGTAGTGCGTCTGAAGCATGAGCAGCCGGATAACAGGAGCCTGATAGCGCTCAAGCACGTCTTTGAGCAGCAGGAAGTTGCCAAGCGACTTGCTCATCTTCTCCTGGTCGACCTGCAGCAGCCCGCCATGCAGCCAGTAACGAACGAAGGGCTGCCCTGTGGCTGCCTCGGACTGCGCGATCTCATTCTCATGATGCGGGAAGATGAGGTCGCTCGCCCCACCGTGGATGTCGAACGTCACGCCGAGCTCTCGCTCGGACATCACCGAGCACTCGAGATGCCAGCCCGGGCGACCTTCGCCCCAGGGGCTCGGCCAGTGCGGCTCCCCGGGCTTAGCCGCCTTCCAGAGCGCGAAGTCGAGCGGGTCGTTCTTGCGCTCGTCCACATCCACCCGGGCGCCGCTCTCGAGGTCGTCGATGTTGCGCCCGGAGAGCCTGCCGTACCCTGCGAAGCTCCGCACGGAGAAGTAGACGTCGCCGTCAACAACGTACGCGTGCCCACGCTCGATCAGCCGCGCGGTCATCTCGATCATGGCGTCGATGGTCTCTGTCGCTTTGGGCTGCACTGTGGGCCGAAGCACGCCGAGGGCATCCATCGCAGCCTGAAACGCCATCGTGTACTCCGCGGCGACCTCCGCTGGCGGTCGCCCTTCCTCGTTTGCCCGCGAGATGATCTTGTCATCGACATCGGTGATGTTCTGCACGAAGCGGACATCGAATCCTCTGAACATCAGATACCGTCTGATGACATCGAACGTGAGGAATGTTCGGGCGTTGCCGATGTGGATGTGGTTGTAGACCGTCGGGCCACAGACGTACATCGACACGATGCCAGGCTCCCGCGGCACGAACTCCTGCTTGCTGCGGGTGAGCGTGTTATAGACCCGGATCGTCATCCTCGTCCTCTCCTCGGCGTACTTCAACCGCAGGCACCCGAGCAGCCTCGGCATTCATATCCTCATCACGTGCGAGCCGCACCTCAAGCTTGTCCATGCGACGCTGCAGCGCACGGTACATTTCCACCACCGGATCAGGGAGGTCCTCGTGATGAAGATCGATCGTATCGACCCGCTTCCCTTCGCGAACCACCACACGACCGGGAACACCGACGACCGTGCAGTTGGCGGGAACCTCTGAGACCACGACCGCACCCGCCCCGACCCGCGCCCCCCGCCCGATCCTGATATCACCCAGGATCGTGGCGCCGACTCCAACGACGACGAAGTCCTCAAGGGTGGGATGGCGCTTCCCGTGCTCCTTGCCCGTCCCGCCAAGCGTAACGCCCTGGTAGATGGTCACGTCGTCACCGATGACGGTTGTCTCGCCGATGACCACCCCCATCCCGTGATCGATGAAGAAGCGCTCACCGATCGTCGCACCAGGATGGATCTCGATACCGGTGGCCCGTCTGACGCTCTGACTGATGCGCCGGGCAAGCCAGACTCGGCCGGCGCGGTGAAGCCGATGCGTGAGACGATGCCACCAGACAGCCCATAGCCCGGGGTAGTTGGTCAGCGCGGAAAACGACGACGTGCACGCCGGATCGCGTTCCTTGACTGCAATGATGTCCGCACGCAGACGCGCGATCATCGATGAACGGCCTCCTATCGTTCGCGCCCGGGCGTCAGGTCGCATTACTATCACGTCACGCGGAATGCCATGTCAACCGCCCGTGCCGACGCCCGCCAGCGTACCATCCGCGCGCCGCCGCACGTGCGTTCTCCTATGCGCCGCTCTGTTGCAGCAGCACGACGGCATCCGCCGCCACACCCTCGCCCCTGCCGGTGAATCCGAGCCGCTCGGTGGTGGTCGCCTTCACACCCACACACTGCACATCCACCCCGAGCGCATCCGCCATTGCCTGGCGCATGGCCTCGCGGTGCGGGGCGATCTTGGGCTCCTCCAGAATCAGAACGGTGTCAGCATCACGCAGTTCGTAACCCCGCTCGCGCATCAGGCTCGCCACGCGGCGCAGCAACTCGATGCTCGAGGCCCCGGCGTATACGGGGTCGGTGTCAGGGAAGAGCCTGCCGATGTCCCCCTCGCGAATGGCCCCGAGTATCGCATCCATCAGGGCGTGTACGAGGACATCGGCATCAGAGTGCCCCGCAAGCCCCCGGTCGTATGGTATGTGGATGCCGCCCAACACGAGCGGTCGACCCTCTGTGAACGCATGGACGTCGTGACCCAGCCCGATCCTCATCTCATCCACAGGGCTCGCTCCTACCCTTCTGCGCAACAGCCCGTCTATCGCGGGGAGATCCTCGGGCACTGTCACCTTGATGTTGTCCCGCTGACCGGCATACATCGTGATATGGCCACCGACGCGCTCGACCAGCGACGCGTCATCGGTGCCCTCCCACCCCTCAGTCAAGGCTAGTCCATAGGCGGAACGAAGCGCCTCGGCCCGAAAGACCTGCGGCGTCTGCGCGACCCATACGGTTGCACGGTCGAGAGTGCCATTCACGCGACCGTCGACATCCACTGACTTGAGGGTGTCATACGAAGGATGTCCGACAACGACCCCATCGAGTTGTTGGTCGCCCTCGAGCATGCGAACCGCATCGTCGATGATGGCCGGCGTGACAAGCGGCCGCGCACCGTCATGTATGAGGATGATGGAGCTCTCTGCTGGCACCGCCTCGAGGCCCGCACGCACTGAAGCCGCACGTGTCGCTCCACCGGGAACGACATCGATCACCTTCACAGTGCCGATGACTGCGACTGCATCCCTGCGGTACTCGTCGACACGGTCAGGGTGGACCACGACGACGATCCCGTCGACTGTGGCTGCCCTCTCGAACGCACTGATCGTGTGTGAGAGTACCGGAAGACCCGCAACTCGGGCGAGCTGCTTGCCCCCGTCCCGCCCGAGTCGCTCACCCGTCCCGCCTGCGACGATGATCGCCGTGTTCACTCGGCGGTCACCGGCCGCGCAAAGACCATCCTGCCTGCGGCCGTCTGGAGCACCGTGGTCACAGAGACATCTGCCTCGGCGCCAATGAGGTCCACACCATCGGCGATCACGACCATCGTCCCGTCGCCGAGGTAGCCCACGCCCTGATTGCGCTCCTTACCCTCCTTGGTGACCTCGATGCGCAACCGGTCGCCGGGAAGAAGCACGGGCTTGAGGGCATCCGCGACCTCGTGCACGTTCACAACCGCGACACCCTCGACGCGGGCGACTTTGGTGAGGTTGTGATCGACGGTCACCAGCACACCGCCGCTCGTGAGCGCGAGGCGCACGAGTTTGGCATCCACCGTGGGAATCTCCGGGAAGTCGGCTTCGAGCACCTGGACGGCTGTGTCGGCCGCCGACAGCGTCGTGAGCAGATCGAGGCCGCGCCGACCACGCGCCCGACGCCCATCGTCGGCGGAATCAGCGAGCACCTGCAACTCCATGAGCACGAACCTGGGCACCCGGAGCGGCCCCTCCAGGATGCCGGCGCTCGCGAGATCCGCGAACCGACCGTCGATGATGGCGCTGGTATCCAGCAGTTTCGGGGGACGGGCGTCGACCGGGACGCCACCGGAGATCCCAAGGCTCAGTGTGCCATCTCGTGCGGGCAGCATGAACAACGAGACCCCTGCATAGGCGCACAGCATGAACAGCAAAGCGGTGGCGGCGAACCCGAGCCACAGCGGTCGCTCGATGTACCTGAGAAGCGCCGAGGACAAGATGAAGGCAACCAGCAGGCCGACGAGCAGGCCCACCGCCCCGAGCAGTAACGCCGGCGTGTCCATCCCGGACAGCCGTGTGCTGATGTTGCGGCATGCGACGTTGAATTCGCGGCCAGCGATACCACCGAGAACGTAGCCGATCGAAGCACCCAGAATGATGAAGATGATGATGACGAAGGACTCTGAGTACCCCGTACCGGCCGTCCAGTCGACCTGCTGTGAGACCGCGAATCCGCCGAGAGCACCCGC
>CAZOSR010000087.1:0-7846 GCA_964582445.1 uncultured Coriobacteriaceae bacterium
GATGTGATCATCGGCGGTGGCACGATCGTGAAGGAGCACTCCACGTGATCGACTGTCACGTACATACCTGGCGGTGCAGACACGCCGAAGGCACGCCGGAAGAGTACGTCCGTGCAGCCGCCCTCCGTGGTGTTGAGGTGCTGACGTTCACGGAACATCTACCGCTTGCGCAAGAGCTCGCAAGCCGGGTGCCAGGTGCGGATGGCTACGCCATGCCCGAGCGGGAACTTCCTGCCTACATCGCCGATGTATCCGATGCTGCAGTGCTGGGAGCGTCGCTCGGTGTGGAGGTGCTGTGCGGTATCGAGATCGATGCGGTGCCGATAGCGCGACCGTATGCGCGCGAGCTGCTCTCGGCGTACTCGTTCGATGTCGTACTCGGCTCGGTGCACTTCATCGACGACTGGGCGTTTGACGATCCCGATCGCCGAGAGCGCTACGACGCGTGGACCCCCGACGATCTCTGGGAGCGGTACTTCTCGGACGTAGCGGACGCTGCACGCACGGGGCTGATGGATGTCATGGCCCACATCGACCTGGTGAAGAAGTTCGGTGTGTGGCCCGAGGTTCCAGCTGCAGGACTGTATCGTGGCATCGCCGAGGCAGTGCGCGAGGCTGCTGTCGCAGTAGAGGTCAACACCGCCGGGCTCCGTAAGCCCTGCAAGGAGATCTATCCCGGAATGGAGCTTCTCACCGCGTTGCGGCAGGCAGGCGTTCCGGTGACGATCGGCTCCGACGCGCACGCACCCGCCGAGGTGGGAGCCGGCGCGGCGGAGGCGCGTGCCGCGCTCGAAGCGGCCGGGTACCGGTCTGTCGTGGTCTATGCCGGTCGAGAGCCACGGGAGGTGGGACTCGATGATCTCTAGTGATGCTCCTACGGTTGGCGACGTCGTTGCGGCACTCGATGATGCGTTTCCGGCCTGGCATGCCGAACAGTGGGATCGGGTCGGACTGATCACGGGTGTTCCCGAGGCCGCGGTGAGCGGCGTGCTGGTGACACTCGATGCCACCGCTGAGGCCGTCGACCGTGCGACGGCAGCGGGCGCGAACCTGGTAGTGACGCATCATCCACCGTTCCTCGAGCTACCGCAGCGCGTCGAGGTCTGCCCGGGGCCCGCTGGCACTCTTGCAGAGGCGCTGGCGCGCGGCGTCGCCGTTGCGTGCTATCACACCAGTCTTGACCGTGCTCCCGCGGGCGCAGACGCGCTGCCCCGGACGCTCGGTCTCCCGGTCATCGCGCCTTTGGAGCGCGCCCTAGAGCCTGTCAGCACCATCGTCACGTACGTGCCTGCGGAGGCTGCCGAGCACGTGCGAGCCGTCATGGCCGGAGCGGGTGCTGGACGGGTCGGCGAGTATGAGATGTGCGCCTTCACGAACCCCGGGACAGGGCGTTTCGTCGCGCGTGATTCTGCACGACCGAGCGTGAGCGATGTCGGCGAGGGTGTGGACGAGATCCGGGTGGAGATGGTTGCGCCCCGGCCAGCTGCTGCCGGCGTCCTTGAGGCCGCCAGAGACGCCCATCCGTACGAGGAGCCGGTGGTGCTGGCGTTCGACTCGCTCAGGGCAAGGGGCGCCGCTCGTCTCGGTCGCGTGTGCGCCTACGATGGCGGCGATGTCGCTTCGCTTGCTGCACGGGTCGCCTCGCGGCTGGGCGTCACGCCCCGCGTCTGGGGCGATGCAACGCGCACAGCGTCACGCGTGGCGGTTGCGGGGGGCTCGGCAGGGTCGCTGATCGGTGACGCGATTGCCGCAGCTGACGTCCTGATTGCAGGCGAGGTGCGCTATCATGACGCCCTGGACGCGGTGGCTCGCGGTCTCGCCATCATCGAGGTGGGGCACGACGCCTCCGAGTGGCCGCTCGTCGAGGTCCTTGCAGGCCGGGTCCGTGAGTCCGTCGGCCCCGATGTAGTCGTGATCGTGGAGACGCCACGTCTCGCGTGGCAGACACTGGAGGATGCGCATGACCGAGGGTGACGTGCTGATCGCGCTTGCCGAGCAGGATCGCGCGTTGGATCGCGCTGTGAAGGTGCTCGACGAGCTTCCGGAGAAGCAGGCCATCTTGAAGTTGCGCCATCGGCTGAAGGAGATCGAGGGCGTGGCGGCCAAGGCTGCGGCGTACCTCAAGGCCGCGAACGCCAAGGTCGCCCGGGTCGCCGATGAGGTCGCCCTGGTGGACGCCAAGATCGAGGCGGAGCAGGCGAAGGTGCTCTCCGGCACCGTGACCGACTCGAAGGAGCTGCAGAACCTGACGCGGGAGATCGACTCGCTCGTGCGACGGAAAGAGCAGCTGGAGCGCGAGGAACTGAACTTGATGGAGAAGGCGGAGGCCGGTGAGGCTCAGGTCGCCCGGGTTGACGCGGCGCTCACGGAGGGTCGGGCGAAAGAGGCATCGCTTGTGGATGCGTTCAAGGCACGCGGCGGTGAGATGCAGACCGAGATCGCACGGCTGAAGGCGGGCCGAGAGGCGATCGTAGCCAGATTGGACAAGACCACGCATGCGCGCTACGAGGCTCTGCGTGAGGCCAAGCGTGGGTTGGCTGTAGGCGTGCTGCAGGGTGGGTTGTGCAGCGCGTGCCGGACCGAGATCCCCGCCGGGCAGCGCCAGGTGTTGGAGGGCGGCCCCGAGGTTGCGGAGTGCCCCAATTGCCGGCGGATCATCGTTGTGCGCAGGGACGCCTCGTGAGCGGGGTGTGGACGGTCAACAGTGACGGGGGGGCACGGGGTAATCCCGGTCCCGGTGGTGCGGGGATCGTGGTCAGAGACCCATCGGGCGAGGTGGTGGCGCGCGGAGGAAGCTACCTCGGTATCGTCACCAACAACGTCGCCGAGTACGAGGGCGTGATCTGGGGGATGCGCGCGGCGCATGCCCTGGGTGCGACTTCAGTGCGCATGCGCGCGGACAGCGAGCTCGTGGTCAAGCAGATGCGCGGGGAGTACCGTGTGAAGAACGCCGGGCTGAAGCCGTTGTTCTTGCAGGCACGAGCACTGGTGCAGACGTTTGCGAGCGTCGAGTTCGAGCACGTTCGCCGTGAGGCCAATGCTGAAGCCGATGCGCTTGCGAACGAAGCCATGGATTCGCGTGGCGAGGTGGGGGATGCGCCGGAGTCGCCGGGACACTGCATCGAGACCCTGTTCGACCGGGAGGACTAGCGTGTACGAGCTGATGATCAAAGGTCACTTCGATGCTGCGCATGCACTTCACGGTTACCCGGGAGAGTGCTGCAAGCTTCACGGTCACACATGGGACGTCGAGGTCACCGTCAGCGGCTCCCGGCTGGACGAGGTCGGCATCGTGTACGACTTCAAGACACTCAAAGCCGATCTGGCAGGCGTGCTGGAGCCGCTCGATCACGCGTACCTGAACGACGTGCCGCCATTCGACCAGATCAACCCCACCGCAGAGAACCTTTCGCGATACATCTACGAGGCGCTGTCCGACACAGTGGGCGACGACGTGACGGTGGTTGAGGTTGCCGTGTGGGAGTCGCCGGTGGCACGGATCACCTATCGTCCGGAAGCCTGAGTCCAGGTCCGCGACGCGCTCGCTGTCCGATCGACCGCAACAGGGCGGGCGGATTGGAGCGCATGGATAACGTCCGGACCGTTCCCGGACAAAGAGGTGTCCCGAGAAACCCGGCCAGCATCATCCGTACTACTCAGCTTCCCGTTTCTTGCCATCTGGAGCCTGCCCGGCATGGTCCTGCTTGCGCTAGACCTACCTTTGAAGCTCCGGTCAGGCAGCTACTGGTACGCTGGCTTTCCGGTTCCGCTCGGCCCGACCTCTCGGGACGACCTCACTGTACGGCGTCCCTCACAGCGGGTCAAGGGGTTTCTGCGGAATGCTCGAGATGACTGACGAACGGTCGGCAATAGCCGCTGAACGATGCCCTTTGCCGTACGAACGGAATCTGTGCGTCAAGACTGAGGACGGGCGGTACTCTCATGGCGCAGCGACCGCATTGGGGCAACGAGAAGATTAGCCTTTATTAAGATGACCCTGACGTGTATACTCACGCGAGCAACAGAAGCGCACGTCCAGTGATGGGGTATTCAGATGCCGAGCGCGACACTTGAAGAGTATCTGGAGACGATCTACAAGCTTGCGGAGCGCGGGCCGGTGCGCCCGGGCCAGA
Organism: uncultured Coriobacteriaceae bacterium; assembly: GCA_964582445.1. Taxonomy (GTDB): domain Bacteria; phylum Actinomycetota; class Coriobacteriia; order Anaerosomatales; family Anaerosomataceae; genus Anaerosoma. Next base: position 4,134 of record CAZOSR010000087.1, read on the forward strand.
TTGCCGAGGCTCTGAGCGTTTCGGCGCCTACGGTCACTGCAACGCTCGGCCGCCTTCAGGCGCACGGGTTGATCGGACGTGCCGGTGACGGTGCGGTCGAGTTGACCGTGAGCGGGAGGCAGGGTGCACTCGACATCATCCGCCGCCATCGGCTTGCCGAGAGGTTCCTCGTGGACGTGCTCGGCCTGTCATGGGATGAAGTCCACGACGAGGCATGTGAACTCGAGCACGCGCTTTCCCCGAAGGTCCAGGAGGCGCTTGAGCGTTTCATGGAGAATCCTGCAGTCTGTCCGCACGGTCATCCGATTCCGAGTGCCGACGGTGCGATAGCGGTTCAGGAGGGCGCCCCGCTCTGCCAGATCGGCGTGGGTGAAGAGGTGCAGATCGTGCGCATCGAGGACGAGGACGGCGAGCTCCTCTCGTATCTCTCGTCGCTCGGCATGTTCCCCGGCACCTCCATCAGAGTATGCGATGTGGCACCCTTCAGGGGTCCGCTCATGGTCGAGATAGGCGATGCACGCTACGCATTGGGTCGTGAGGTCGCCGAGAAGATCGTTGTGGCGGGCGAAGCCGGCCGACGGAGGCGCGGCAAGCGCGGGGGTCGCCGGTGAGCGCACCGTGTCACGGCGAACGGCAGGCGTTCATCGATCGTCCTGATGCTGAACTGGTGATTGCGCTCGCCGGGAACCCCAACGTGGGGAAGTCCAGCCTGTTCAACGCGCTGACCGGGCTTGGTGTCGAGACGGCTCACTACCCCGGAACCACACGCGAGGTGTTCACTGGTGTCGCGCGAGCAGGCCAGCGTTCGATCGGCGTGATCGACCTGCCTGGCAGCTACGGTCTCACCGGAGTGGCCGAGGAGGACGTGGTCGCGCTGCGTGCGCTGGAGGATCTTCGCCCTGATGTCGTCGTTGTGGTGGTGGACCCCGCAACGCTCGGCCGCACGCTCTACCTCGCGCTCGAGGCGATTGACCTCGGTTACCGGGTAGTGCTCGCTGTGAACCTGGTTGACGAGGCTCGCCGTTCGGGCCTGGAGGTGGATGGGGAGGCTGTTGCCGCAGCGCTCGGGGTTCCGGTGGTCTCCACGGTGGCTACGCAGGGTATCGGCGTGAGCGACGTAGTGGATGCATGCTTTGGTGCGATGCAGATGCCTGCCCCCGAGCCGCCCGGATACGGCCCCGACTTCGAGGCCCTGCTGGAGCCGTTGGTCACGGCCTGTGGAGAGGCGCCCTGTCTGCCATGTGCGCGAAGCGCGCGGGGTGCCGCTCTGGAGTTGCTGAGTTCGCCATCCGGCCTCGAGCAGGGATCTCTTGCGCCTGTCGAGTCCGTCCTCCGGCAGGTGCAGAGCTCGATGCGCTCGCATTTCGGAGAGAGTGGAGCCACGCATCTGGCGCGGGAGCGGCACGGGCTCGCGGGCCTGATCGGGGAAGAGGCGGTGCGGCGCAAGGAGCGGCATTGGATCCCTCGCGATGCCTGGTCGCTCACCACGTGGCCGTGGACCGGAGTGCCGCTCGTTGCGCTGGTGGCCGCTGCGATATTCGGTTTCCTGTTCTTCATCGGAGATGCGCTTGCCCAGGGCTTCTCGGGGCTGTGGGCTGCGTACGCGTCACCGGCGATCACGTCGGTCGTCACATCGCTTGCCGGTGACGGCGTGGTCTCTCGAGTGCTGCTGTGGGGCTTCGATGCCGGGATGGAGGCGTCGCTGTCGATCGGCCTCCCGTACATCCTCACGTTCTACTTCTTGCTCGGTCTGCTCGAGGACACGGGATACCTCAACTCACTCGCGTTCCTCACCGACCGCCTGATGCACCGTTTCGGGCTGCATGGCCGTGCGATCGTACCGATGGTGGCCGCAGCAGGCTGCAACGTTCCCGCCCTGTTGGCGGCCGGGCAACTGCCGAGCAAGCGCGAGCGGGTCATCGCGTCCACGCTCGTACTGTTCGTGCCATGCAGCGCGAGGACGGCCGTGATCCTAGGCGCAGTGGGCCACTACCTCGGGTGGCAGCCGACGCTGCTGGTGCTCGGCATCCTGATCGCGGTATGGCTGGGAACCGGTCTCGGTTTGCAGAAGATGGTCCCTGGCAGCTCGCGGGGCCTGGTGATGGAGATGTTCCCGTTCAGGCGACCGTCACTGAAGCGGGTGGCGGCCAAGGCGTGGGATCAGTTCAAGGAGTTCCTGTTCATCGCAACGCCCATCGTGGTCTTGGGTAGCCTGCTGCTTGGCGGCCTGTATGAGACCGGGTGGCTTGTGAAGCTGAGCGGACCACTAGAGCCGTTGGTGGAAGGGTGGCTGGGTCTTCCGGCTATCGCTGGACTCACGCTGCTCCTTGGCTTCCTGCGCAAGGAGTTGTCGCTGCAACTGCTCGTGGCGCTTGCTGTGGCCACGGCGGGGTTTGCGGGTGCTGAGCTCACGCAACTGATGAGCCCGACGGACATCGTGGTGTTCGCCACGGTGAACGCGATCATGTTGCCGTGCATCTCCACGATGACGGTGTACTGGCGGCGCAATGGAGCGGCCACAACGGCCATCGCGCTCGGAGCCACGATGGTCATCGCGCTGGTGATCGGCGGCGTGCTCGCGCGAGTGCTGCCGCTCTTCGGCATGGGTGCGTGAGGCGCCCGGGCGCTGCGTGTCCTACGTGTCAGGAGCTGGCGTATCGCCTGCCCTGGAGCCAAAGCGATAGGTCCAGGCTCGCGTCAATTCGGCTCCGAGCAGGACGATCTGCGCGCTGTAGTTGAGCCACACCAAGAAGACGACGACGGAGCCGGCCGCTCCGAACGCCGTGCCGACAGAGGAACTCGAGAGATACAGGCCCAGAAGCGAGCGGCCGAACGTGAAGAGCCCGGCTGTCATCGCGGCACCAACGGCGACATCATTCCAGGTAAGACGGAGGCGGGGGAGCACCAGATAGACGGCGGCGAAGAGCGCCCACAAGACGATGAGCGAGATGAGTATGTCCAGGGCCCTGACTGCGCCGGCGGAGAGGTCGAAACCGATCCACTCGGAGGTCACCGCGACCGCGAGCGCATTGAGAGCGAGGGTTGCGATCAGCAGAACGCCGACCACGAGCACCATGGCGAACGCGCGGAGGTTGTGGATGGCGAACGCGCGGAGTGTGTAGCGTACGCCATCCCAGAACGAGTCGCTCTCCGGACGCTCGGGTGGCGTATCCCAGATCCGGTCGAAGGCTATGCGCATCTGGCCGAACAAGCGCATGGCGCCGAACAGCGCAACGGCGACCGCTACCGCGCTCAGCAGGGTCCCGGTTCCCGGAAGGGATGCCGAGGCGAGCAGCTCCTCTACGATGGACGTGCCGATCTCACCCGCGAGGTGCTCGGCTGCGGTGAGAAGCTCGGCGGTGGCGGCGCGGGCGCTCACGAAACGACCCGCGACGGTGACCACTACGAGCAGGAGCGGCGCTACCGAGAGGAGCGCGTAGTACGAGAGGGCGGCGGCGATCTGCGGAGCTCCATGAGTGGCCCAGCCGCCGGCGGCATCACGGAGGACGTCCTGCACCCCCTGGGTGAGGCGTATGGCTTTCTGGCGCAACGCTGACACGAGGACACTCCGTACGGTAGGGCACGACCGGCGTGCAGTCGCACGCATGGCGTTCGACTCTCAGTCTACCCGAGCGAGCTACAGACGATGTCAGAGACATCTTGTATACCGAACATATGTTCGATATACTGAGCATGCCGGGTGTGGACCCCTG
>CAZOSR010000088.1:0-7799 GCA_964582445.1 uncultured Coriobacteriaceae bacterium
TCACTGCGGTACGGAAGCAGAACAAGCTGCTGAAGGACTGATCGAATGGTAACCTACTCATTCGGCGTCCAGCGGGAGCTCGCATTCCCGGTGCATCCGCTCATGGTCGGCACGGTGCGCGACCAGTCGGAGACGGGCCGCGTGGTCCTCCTGCACGCAGGTGGCAAGCCGATCCAGCAGGGCGAACTGCTCGCAACCATCACCGACGAGTTCCTTGCCGCACTTGGGCCGGAAGACGTCGTATGGGTGCCGCTTTACGCTTGCTGCGTAGACCGCGTGGTGGACTGGCCCGCGCCGAAGCTGGCCGATTACGACGAGCACCTTGCGCTGATCCGGGAGATCGCGCCGCACGTCGGGGCGATCATGGTTGGCAACATGGGGCCGGAAATGTGCTGGTGGCTGAAGTCCGTGACAGACCCTCTTTTGGGCTTCCGGGCTGGCATGGGTGCGGAGTTCATCCGGCACCACAACGACCTGATCCGCGAGGCTGGCGGCCGCCCGGCATACGGCACGGTTGACTGGGACCTGATCTGCGATTGCTTCGAGGGGGGCACGCTGCAAGCGGCCATCCGCGAGGCAGACGCCATTCAGGTCTGCTTTTGCGGGTTCACGATGGTTGCTGGGTGCCATGTGGACCGGAACCAGTACCTGTTCCGCAAGCAGTTGACCTACATCCACCGGAAAGGCGAGCCGAGGCTGCGCGACTACATCAGGGCTACTGAGGTGTGGTCTGGCGTGAACTTCAAGGACGGGCTGCACAAGGAGAATGACAAGCACCTGGCCGAGTTCGGCTTCACGGCTGGGATATGCGGTGGCGCTGAGGAGGTGCAGGTGCCCGATGCCCTACAAGAAGGCTGAAGACGTCCCGATGACGGTCCGAAAGGCCCTCCCTGCGGAGGGTCTTTCCATTTGGATGGGTGCGTTCAATGCGGCGCACAAGAAGGACCCGGACGAGGCTGCAGCGGCAGCAATCGCCTGGGCGGCGGTGAAAGCCGCCGGGTTCGTGCGTGGCAAAGGTGGCAAGTGGACCAAGGCCACGAAGGAGAGCGTCGCGCCGGTGCAGCGGATGGTGCTGGCTGACGAGGCTGTTGCGGTCAGTCAGGAACCTGACAGCACCGAGTTCGACAAGAACCTTCGCAAGGAAGACCTCGCTCCACGCTTCGAGCTTTGGCCGTTCACGTCAGCATTGTCCGACACCATCCGCGCAATCGCCAAGGACACAGAGCAGAAGGAGAAGCTCAAAGCCTGTCAGCGCGCACTGAGCGACTTCACGAGCGCTGTCATGGACTACTTGCGCAAGCCGCCTGTGATGGAGTCTGCAGGCAGGCAGCAGGCGTCGGCTGGCAATGCCTCCATCGTCGAGGCTTTGGAGAGCGCCTGGGACGAGGCGTCAACGGAGGACGGAGACAGCATCCCGGACGTGACGATCATCCGGGCTGGCGTGAACAAGGCCAAGTCGCGCAAGTACACGCCGGAGTTCCTGCAGCAGTGCGTGGCAGAGGGGCGATTCTCTGGCTCCTTCTGCTACCTGAACCACCCGACGCAGCAGGAGCAGCGGGAGCGCCCGGAGCGCGACCTGGGCCTGATCGCGGCACGGACCGGCGACGCCTACTGGGACGAGGCGAGCAAGTCCGTCAAAGCACCTCTCGTCTGGCTTGCCGAAGACGTTGCGGGAAGCAAGGGGCAACTGGGCAGGGCGATGTTCATTGACCCGGTGGTGCGTCAGCGCGCCGGGCTTTCGATCTTCTACCAGGGCGACGTCAAGGCGTCCGAGGAGAAGCTTGCAGAAGCAGGTGGCAGAAAGGTTGTGGTCCCGACGGCGCTCCTGAGCGAGCGCAAGTTCGACGTGGACTTGGTGACATCACCCGGTGCGGGCGGTGGTTTCCCGCTGCTTGAGAGCACACGGGGCGACGAGGATGGTGAGACGCCTATGAGCCTTGAGGAGCTCAAGGAGCAGTACCCGGAACTGGTCGAGGCTATCAGGGCCGAGGTCGTTGCCGAGCAGGCTCCTGCCCCGGCTGAGCAGCAGGAGAAGCCTGCAAAGCCGGTTGACGAGAGCAAGCCTGTCGACGTGGACGCCGTCGTGCGCGAGGCCATCGCCGAAGCGGTCAAGGGCATGAAGGCCGAGATGCTGTGCGCCTCATTGCTGGAGGCTGCGCTGTCCGGCGCCGACCTGGGGCAGAAGTCCAAGGACCGGCTGCGCAAGGACTTCGACAGCAAGGCGTTCGAGACTGAGGCCGCTTTCCGCGAGGCCTTCGACGGCGCGGTCAAGGAACTGCAGGAGATCGAGGGCAGCCGCGCACAGGGGCGCGTGACCGGCCTGAGCGGCGAGGCTGCTGGTGAGCAGAACGGCGAGACCGCCAAGACCCTGGCGGAGATCATCGGTGGCGCGGAGGTGAAGGACAATGGCTAACGAGTGGAAGTGGAAGCGCGGCCCGCGTATCACGACCCGGGCCACCGCAGCCGCCGCAATGAGTAAGGGGCAGCCCTGCTACATCAGCAGCAACGTCGCTACGGCGTCCGCCGACGGCGGGACCGTTGACCTCGTGGCCGCAGAGGACATCGCCAGTGGGGCCATCGGAACCTACATCGTCCCGTGCGGTGACGTGTTCGAGGTGAAGACGGGTGCCGACCTGGGCATCTTCGACCGGACGTTCATGGGCGGCAGCAACGTCGTCGACGCCGGTTCGTCCTCCCAGGTGGACTGTGGTTTCGTGCTCGACTACAACCCTGCCAGTTCCGGGTGCGCGCTCATCAGCGTCAACAGCGCCCTGAACATGCGCAAGGCCTACGGATAGGAAAGGGGGTAGCACAGAATGGCTACGATCACTGAAAGCACCGGCAAGCTGCCCCTGACCGAGGGGCAGAGCAACGGGTTCGCCGCTCACGAAGTCCTTCCCGGCGGCCAGCTCGGAGGCATTGTCTCTGGTTCGTTCCGGCGCGTGCCGGACAACCTCATGGAGACCTACACGCCGAAGTGCAAGGACGACGGCTTCATCAAGGAGGCCTTCGATGCCTGCATGCGTGGAGACTTCCGCGAGGCGCTGCTGCTGGCCCGGACGTTCGAGGCAAGACCCTACAACCGGACCCTTGCAGAGGGCACCGTCGCGACCGACCTGGACACGATCCTTGACGGCAGCACCCGCACCCACGTCTTCGACGCCTGGAAGGAACTCACTTGGCCATGGACGGAGTGCGTGAGGCTTGCCAGCTATGGCGATTACGAGACACACAAGATCGCCACGAACTCCGAGATCATCGTGGATGACAAGACAGCGAACACGGTCGTCTCCGGCACGCTGCCGGAAGTCCCTGAGAACATGGGCTACGACGAAGCGACCATCGCTGAGAAGTACGAGTCCATCCAGATCAAGGACTATGGCTGCGTCTTTTCGATCACGGAGCGAGCCCTGCGCGCCGACGACAAGCGCGTCTTCCCGGGCTTACCGAAGCTGCTTGGCCGGTGCGCCCGCAGGACGGTCTCCGCGAATGTCGCCTACTGCCTGGAGCAGTCCAGCACCGGGCCGACCATGACGGAGGACAGCGTGGCACTGTTCAACGCTGCGTCTCACTCGAACCTCGCCGCCGTGGACCTCAGCGCGGCCTATGTCAAAGCTGGCTACGCAGCTCTGGCCGCGCAGAAGGCCTACATCGGAGGCGCGACCGGGCGGGTCATGGGCCTGCGCCCGGCGTTCCTGATCGTTCCCACGGCGAGCGAGCTTGCCGCCGCTGAGATCGTCGGAGCGGCTGCAACGACGCTTGTTGCAACCGCCCTCGGGTCTACGAGCGCAGCGGCCCGCGAGACCTCGTGGAACATCCTGGCCGGGCGGCTGAAGTTGTCCGTCTGGCCAGACCTCACAGATACCGACAGCTGGTACCTGTTCACTGACCCGGCAGAGTTCCCGACCCTGGAGGTTGCGTTCCTCGACGGTCGGCAGGAGCCGATCCTTGAGGTACAGGGCGGCATCGGCCCTGACCTCTCGAATCCCATCGGGCGCAAGTACCGCGTCCGCATGCCGCACGGAGTGACGCCGGTTGACTGGCGCGGCATGTACTGCTCGACCGGCGCGTAGCCGTAGCACCAACGGCACAACGGCGGCGGACTGGTGGCGCCGCCGCCTCAAACACACAGACCGATGGAGTGGTGAATGGTGGCCAAGACGCAGGAGCAGGAAAGCGAACGGACGTGGCAGCCGACGCCAGCTGGACTCTATGTCCTTTTCGGTGTCAACGGCGCGCCAACAAGCGGGTACCTGATCGTCCCGACGAACCAGGACAAGTTCAGCACCCTGTTCAACGCCAACGCGAAGCCTCAGGTGGTCATTACTGCACCGGGGCAGCTTGCGCCCGTGTACGACGAGGCAAAGCGCGGAACGTGGGACGTCACCAGCATCGACGAAGACGGTGCCGCGAACCTCGTCCTGTTCATCAACGGGCGCGAATGGCACAAGGCGAAGATTGCCCACGGCCAGGAGCGCGCACCTGACAAGCCGCATCCGTTCGACGTGGCCGGGTAGTAGACTGGTAGCCGTTCGCAGGTAGCAGCAAGCGGAGCGTCCCGAAAGGGGCGCTTTTGTGGTTTCCCGCCCCGGTGGGTGCGGACCGTGCCGGAACGCCACCAACGGCACTCGACGAGGCTGAAGCCGGGGCGGGACAACATCCAATCAGGTGACACCATGAGCGACAGCGCAGACTACGACCCGACCACAGACGTCGGCAAGGTCCGCATGAAGATCGGCGACCGCGAGTACCCGTTCCTACTCGAAGACGCGGAGATCAACGCCCTCCTGACGGAGGCCAACTCCTGCGTCAACGGGGCAGCCGGTCTGGCGCTGCTCGCTTTGGCTGCCACGAAGGCGGACGCATGGGCGAGCGTCAACGCGGGCTCTGTCAGCCGGAGCAAGGTGGACCCGCGCCGGGCGCTTCAGGAACTGGCTGAGCGGTACATCAACATGTCCGATGAGGTCAGCCTGAACGCCCAGGACGACGTGGTGTTCGGGACGGCGCGCGTGGACTGGAAGCTGGAGTACACAGAGGACGCGCAGCGATTGCGCGAGTTTGCCGAGGACGAGGAGGCGTAGCAGGAACATGCAGGTGGCAATGTTCCGCAAGCCGGTCGTGGTCAACGGGCAGCCGATCCCGCCGTGGAAGCCGCACCTGTTCTACTCGTCACAGATGCGCAAGATCGTCGAGTCGGGCTTTGACAAGCGCGACATCATCGTCAGCGAGGTCAACGAGCTCCCGTGGTGGGATGGCGAGCGGCCCGTCAACAACATGCTTGTGTTCGGCGGGGGTGGCTTCGGGGACAAGGTGCAGAGCACCTGCGCCTTCCGCAAGCTGGCGGCGAAGATCGGAAGGCCGATTGACCTCGCGGTGGACTCCTTTGAGGCCTATGAGAACCTGCCGTACATCGCCAACATGATGCAGTGGGCCGTGCCGCTGGAGATAATCCAGAACTACGACGCCATGTGCTCCTTCGAGGACGTGCTTGGCAACGACAACGAGCGCACCACCCACCTCGCCGAACTGTTCGCAGAGCGGTGCTTTGTGAACCCGCTGGTGCCTGGCGAGAGCAAGGACGACCCTGGGGAGTACCGCTGCGACTGGGTGTTCGCACCTGACGAGCACCGGACGATGGTGTACCCGCAGAAGGACCCCGGGCAACTGTGGGTGGCGATACAGGTCGCAAGCAACGGGTTCTCTCGGTCATGGCCGTTTGAGAGCGTCCTGCGGGTATCGGAGATGCTGGTGAACTGCGGGCACCCGAAGTTCACGGTGTTTCTCATTGGCAGCGCCGGGCAGGGGCCGCACTGGGCCACGCCGGTGTGTGAGATGCGCCACGAGCTCCCGGACCCGCCCGATGGCATCGTGAACCTGTGTGGGTACTTCCCGGACTGGCGACACCTGGCCATGTTCCTGGAGGTCTGCGACCTTGTGATAGCACCGGACAGCGGACCCTTGCACCTCGCGGGCGTCCTGGCCGTGCCGAGTATCGGGCTCTATGGGCCGCATACCTATGAGACCAGAGGGCGCTACTTCCCGACGCAGCATCCGATCATGGTGAGTTCATCGGACAGCCGGTGCCCTTGCCATTGCCACTCAGACCAGCAGCACGGAACCATTCCGTGTGGGCAGAAGTTCTGCTCCCTCATGGCCGCGATCACGCCTGAAGTCGTCTACGGGGAGGTGTTCAAACTCATTGATGAAGCAGTTAAGCGACCTCCTGACACAGACGGCGACGGTGATGGTGTACCAGCAGACCTTCACGGCATCGGGCAAGGAGAGTGTGGCGCTCACGGCTGTCCCGACGCTGAGCGAAGTGCCGTGCCTTGTGGTGCCGATGGGTGCTGAACAGGCCACCTGGCGCGGGCTGAACGTGGCGCAGCGCCCGGTGGAGATACTGTTTGAGCCCGATAAGCTGGTCACTGAGGACGAGAACGGGCAGGCGTATGCGCTGGTACAGATCACGGTGGATAACGCGGTGACCTATACGGCGGTGCAGCCTCAGCAGGTGTTCGGAGAGAACATCGGCTGCGACGACGTTCGGCACATATCGGTGGCGGCGGTTCGGCGCGAGGACGGTGGGGTCTAATGGCCTCGAACTGGCAGAGTGATACCGTCATCGAAGCCGTGCGGACGATCATCGGCAGTGCCATCACGGTCAACAGCGCCTCCATCGCGATCCAGGCGAAGCCCGAGACGGACCTGTACGCATTGCCGAAGGTCTCGTCAACCAACTACCCGCTGATCGCGATTGAGAGCATCAGCGAGGACAAGGCGCTGGACGAGTCGTGGGGCACGGTGAAGAAGCAGGCGATCAGCGTCACGTTGGCATTGCACTTCGTGGCGCGGATGGAGGACGTTACCTCGGCAGGCCTGAGCAGCCCGATTGAGTTCTGCCGGAAAGCCTGCGAGGCGATCAACGAGAAGCTGGATGCCACGCCGCGCCTGGGAACGTCCATCGTGGTCCACGGGTCGGCGGAGGGAAACGGACAAGAGCTCGAGTCAGAGGCGGCGATGCGGGCGCAGGGCCTCTGTGAGCGAACAACCGTCTGGACGTGGGTTTACACGACGGACCGGCAGGTAGCCTGATATGCGCTTTGACGTGACGACTAATGCCGCTGAGCTTGCCCGTCAGAACCACTGGCGGGCAAGTCGCGTTCTGACGACGCTGCATGAGGCCGCGAAGCACAATGCAAAGCTGCTCAAGCGGTTCGCGCGGCAGATATCGGGCCTGACGTGCCACAGCCTCGAAGACCTGCGGCGCATGGGACACCCATACGCGAAGCAGCGCCCGAGACCGCCGCACCCGGTGTATGAGATTCACACCCACAGCGGTGGGTACCGGCGCGGGTGGTTCGCACGGACGAAGATGCACAACGGCGATTCGGTGATCGAGTTCGGCAATAGTGCCGAGCCGATTGCCGGGTGGCTGGAGGACGGCACCCGGAAGATGATCGCAAGGGGGCCGGTGCGGTACACGGTCCTGCACAACATGGACGAAATGCAGTTGAACAACCGCCGCGCCTATCGGTCGGCCCTGGGCCTACACGGGGCAGCAGCGGCATCCCGGTCAGCGAAGTACCTCAAAACCCTGGGGTAGGTGAAGGCCAATGGCGGCTACAGACAGACTGGTAGGCAGCAGCATCACGATTGCGCAGGTCGGGACGAACGACCTCACCGACAAGTTCCGCGTGCTGGACCACACGAAGGACGTCGTGGCGATTGACGTCGGGGCCGTCGGGGACACCCGCGTCCACGAGAAGGCAGGGCGTATCCGCGAGGAGATCAGCCTGGAG
>CAZOSR010000089.1:0-7752 GCA_964582445.1 uncultured Coriobacteriaceae bacterium
CGTGAAGAAGATCAACGTCTGCACCAAGTGCATGAAGGCTGGCAAGATCACCCGCGCCTAGAGGGTACGCCTGCCTGGATCCGGGACCCGGTCCGTTCCACCCTGGAGCACGTCGCGTAGCGCGGCCACCACGGAGGGATCGAACTGGGTCCCTGCTTTGTCCTCGAGTTCAGCCAGCGCGTCGCCTACCGTGAAGGCCCCCCGGTACGGTCGCTTCGAGGTCATCGCCACAAACGCATCCGCGACCGCCAGAATCCTGGCCCCGATCGGGATCGACTCGCCGGCGATGCCGTGCCCGTAACCATGCCCATCGAACCACTCGTGGTGGTGGTACACGATCGGCACCACTCCACGGAGCGCAGGCGCCTCGGCAAGGATGTCGGCCGCAATCTGCGGGTGCAGCTTCAACAACGCGCGCTCTATCGTGGTGAGAGGTCTGTCCGAGTGAGTGATGCCATCACCCACCGATGCCATCCCGATATCGTGCAGCAGCGCAGCTATGCGAAGGGAACTCATCTCCTCGTCAGGGAGGGTGAACACGGCGCCCAGAGCGTCTGCGTACTGCAGGACGCGCTCCGTTCCACCGCGCGAATACGGGTCCTTGGTCTCCAGGGCGACCGCGAGGGCCTTCAGGGTGTCGAAGTAGATCGCTCGCGACTCCTCGACCGCCCGGGCGTTGCGCAACGCCGTGGCGGCCTGCCGCGCCAGCAGCGCGACCGACTCAAGGTGAGCGTCAGTGAACCTGGCAGGGAACGATCGACTGCCAACGTTCAGGACACCCAGGGTCCCATCATCATCGGCAAGCGGCACCGAAACCGCGGACTTCACGCCGTGCCGCCGCGCAGCGGGACTCCGCGAGGCAAGATCCTCGACGAGCAGCGGTTGCCCGGTAGCCAGGACCCAGCCCGCGATCCCCTCGCCCTCCCCGATCTCGGTGTCGCGCACGACATCCTCGGACAGGCCGTGGGACACATCGATCCGCAAACGCCCCGTGCCCGGGTCGATCAGCATGATGCTGCCGGTCTGCGCTCCCGTCATCTCCATCGCCCGCGAGAGCGCCATCTCGAGAAGCTGCCGCGGGTCCAAGATCCTACTGAGCTCGCGCGCTGTCTCCACGAGGGCCCGGGCTGCGATGAGCTGCATATCCGCCACAAGCAATGCGAGCGTCCCCGTAAGCGAGGCGAGTATCGGGGCGGTCACCTCCGGAAGGACGGTCGCGTCAGGCTCAACCACAGAGTGCACATCGATGGCGGCGACGCCGCGGCTGGCTCCGGCCTCAACCGGGATCGCGTAGCGCCATGTCGTGGTGGACTCTCCCCCGATGCGAACACGGGCGATCGGCCCACCACACACACGCCGATCCCGGTACGCCTGCGCGATGGGCTCATCGTCCTCAAACCGTATGGGCTGGCCATGTGGCGCGAACGGCCCGGCCGCGTCCAACATCCGGAGCGTTTCAGAATGGTCATCCGCAAGCCAGAGATGCGTTGCCGCTACGCCCCCCATAACCGAGGCGGCGTCCTTCAGATACGACAGGACAACCTGTGTCTCGAGAGTCGGAGGGATGCGGACCTGGCTGTGCCCATGCACGTCGCTCATCGCATCTGTGGAGCGCACGCGATCGCCAGGAAGAGCCCAGTCGGCCTCCCCCGTGCGCTCCACCCGATGCTCCCCACCCGACATCCCGTCTCCACATCCGTGTTGATAGCGCACTCTATCAGATGCGCTACCGGGACTATCGGTTGCACGAAGCTATGACTGAAGGGTTCCTGGCGATACCAGCACGACTGTCACTCCTGAATGCGCCGTTACAACCTGGTGTTCCGCGCGTGCGACATTGCTGAGACCAAGAGACGACAGAACGGGAAGCGACGCCGCCTCCAGCGGATAACGGACCCCATCGATGCTCACCACGGTTGCGGGTAGAAGAGCAAAGAGACTGATAGTGGTGTCTTCGGCTGCCGTGAGCGTCACGGTTCCTCGGTGCTCCGGGGACAACACGTAGCCATCAAGAAGAGGTTCCTCCAACCGGGCCGCGAGATCCACAGCCCTCATCAGCGTGCCAAGCGCCGCCATCGTGTGGTCAAGACGACCACTGAAAGCAGCAGTGAAACACACCTCGGGCGTGCCTTCCTCCCGCGCATGTCTCAGCGCGATATCCAGGTCGCTCTCATCCTTGTCCATGGGATGTCGTACAACTGAAGCTCCAGCGGCCTCCGCATGCGCGACAGCGTCCTTCGGGGTTGAATCGAAGTCGCCGACCACGACGTCAGGCATCCGTCCCACCTGGAGACACAACGCCAGCCCGCCATCGGCCGCGATCACCCGGGGTGCCCGCGAAACGATGCGTCGATACGCGTCCAACTGATTGGGAACGGGTGCGGCGCCGACGATCAGCGTGTATGCGCCATTCACGGCCGTGCCACCCCTGTGCGCCTCATGAGCGGCGGGAGCACAGCGAACGCCACGACAGCTGCCGCGGCGCCCGACACAAGGACGAATGAGTTGTAGACCGCGGAGTACACGAGAGGGGCCTCCCCGGCATCGATGGCGTAGCTTGAGAAGAACACGAGTCCCGAAACCACGTGTGCGGCGTATCGCCCGAGGGAACCAAGCGCGATGCCCGGCAGTGCCGCGCTCCACCACGACATCCCGAGGCGGTCCGCACCGGCATATCGTTGCGCGCGCCGCGCGAACAGCCCGGCAAGCCCGCACAACCCGTAGGCGATCGGGTAATCCAACAGCACCTGAAGCGGGTGGTAGGCGTACGGCTCCAGAACCAGGTCAACAAACCCGTACAGCACTCCTGCGACCACGCCGACGCGTGGACCACGCAACAACGCAAGGACGAAGATCGGCAGCATCGTGAACGACAGGCTTCCACCCTGGGGCATCTGCCAGACGCCGATCAAGCCAAGAACCGCAGCGAGCGCTACGGTCAAACCTGTCTCGACCACTACTCTGACCCGTGAATCATGCATCACTTCAAATCCCTTCGCAGCGCGAGGACCGCACGGGATTCCCTTGTCTGAGAGTGATGCACCAGATCAGCCGGTGCTCCGTGATGCTGCCCCGCATTACCGGGCCAGTCGTTCGGTCGCGACATCGGTCGCCTCTCAGCCGCCGTAGCAGCTCCCGATACGGTGTTGACCCTACGATCGTGCCATGCGATCGGACGGGGCGCAACCCTACTGCATCTGCTTGAGGTAGGAATACGGGTTGACCGCCGCCCCGCCCCCCGGGTGGATCTCAAAGTGGAGGTGCGGAGCGCTTGCCGACGCGTTACCGGTGCTCCCCACATACCCGATCACCTGTCCGGCGGACACCCGACCCGACGTGACCTTGTAGCCGTCGAGATGCGCGTAGTAGAACGCCCAGCCGTTGTCCGCGGTCAACCAGATGGTCTTGCCGCCCAGGCTGTTCTCCTTCGCGCGCACGCTCCCACTCAGCACGGCAACGACCGGAGTACCCGTGGCCGCCATGATGTCGGTGCCCTTGTGCGTGCGGCCTCCAGACCGCGCTGCCCCCCAGGTATCGTTGTAGTAGTTGGGCCCGCGAACAGGGAACACCATGCCATTGGGGCCCGCCTTCGCGGTGGTCGTTCCGGTGCGAGCCTTCTCCCGCGCGATCGCCTCCTGCAGCTCGCGCTGAAGCTTGTCGTACTTGGCCTGCTGGGCCTTCAGCTCACGCTCGATCCGATCGGCCTCGGACTTGAGCCTTGACGCCTCATCGGCCTGCGCCTTCTCGAGCGCCTCGAGGTCTGCCCGCTGTCCCGTAAGCTGCGCGCTCAAAGCCCGTGCTTCGTTGATGATCGCAGCGTCCTGTTCGTTCACACGCTGCACGTACTCGAGTCGCAGAAGCATCTCGTCGAAGTCCCGGGCCGAGAACAGAATCTCCATGTACTCGTACGTTCCGGTCCGATACATGCTTGCAGCCCGCGCGCCGAGCCGCTGGTTCGTCTCCGCGAGTCTGGCTTCCGTCTCCCCGATGGTCCGGTCGACCTCGGCCATGTCGGCACGCGTCTTGTCGAGCTGCCAGTAAGCCTGTGAGTACGCCTCGCCGGCCTTCTCGACCTCGGTGCGCAGCGCCTTGATCTGCTCCTGGAGCTTCTGAACCTCCGTCGGAGCGGCGGAGACCGCAGAGGGAAACGCGAACGACGCCACCATGATCCCGGCAAGGACCACTCTCAAGACGCGCGCTCTCACATCCACACCATCCGCTCCAACCGATCTCACGTTCGCTCTCGATCCTACCACTCGCAGATCACCGGCTCCCATACACGGATCCCAACGCACGGTACACACCGCGTGCCACCTCGTCGGCCCACGCAGGATCCCCCAGGCGGGCACCATCGCCTTCGTCACGCGTGTCACCCAGGTGCACACGCACGCCTTCTCCCGCGAAGCCGCCAAGCACCGGATCATCTGTCACCGCGGTCGGATTCACCTGGCTGGAGGCCGAGCGCAATGCCGAGGTGATAGCTGTGGCCAGGGTCGCGCCATTCACCCCGTCGGCGGTGACCGAATCCCCGTCCAGGTACATCACAGTGATACCCGCCCCGGTTCCCGCGCCCACATCGAAGCCGATGAACACGGATGCGGTCGATTCGCGCGACATCTCCACACGCTGACCTCTGCTTGTCTCGGCATCCGACGACATGCGCGTGAGCGACGCTTCCGCGCCTGATGCCTGTAGCAGTGACACGAGCCGCCGCGCAACTTCAAGGGCGGCATCAGCGTCGGACCCGGCGTGCGTCGACGGGTCGACCAGCACGGAGACTCCCGCCATCTCGTATGGCAGCAACACCTCGGACGCACCGCTCTCACCCGGAACGGTGATTCGAATGGTGTCCCCGGTGTTGACCAGGGTTCCGGGGGCAGGGTACATCTCGAGGATGACCGTACGGGTCTCCTCCGAGGCACCGACCCGCTCGTCCACTCGGAACCCGGCTTCGGCAAGCGCCGCTGTCGCCTCATCCACAGGCACGCCTACGAGATCGGGCACGCGCACGGTCTGGCTCCCTGCAGAGAGCACGAGACTCACGGCTGCACCGCTTCGGACGGAGGCTCCGCCCACCGGATCCTGGGAAAGGACACATCCCTCGGGCACATCGGCTGACACACGTGTCCCGATGACAACACCACTAAGGGAGAGATCCTCAAGAGCGGCCTGTGCATCATCACCGGGCACGAGCACGAGGTCAGGAACCGTGACCAGCTGTGAGCGGTACACGGCCAATCCTGCCCAGACCGCACCAGCGATCAAAGCCGTCACGATGGCACCGGCGATGATGGCGGCCCTGGGTATGAGCGAGCGGCGCTTGTAGGTCGTCTCTTCCACGCAGCGCAGTATAGCAACACCCTTGCCGCTCTTGCCCGTGCGGCGCCGCGAGGGTATCCTGCTGGCTCGTTCGTCATCCGTCGGATGGAGAGACCGTGCCTGCCTACGACTATCGCTGCCCAGCATGCGACCGAGTGTTCGAGGTCGTTCGACCGATCAACGACCGCAATGAGGTGGCATGTCCCTCCTGTCAGACGGTCGCCAAGCGGCTGTTCTCACCCGTCGGGGTCGTGTTCAAGGGTTCCGGGTTTCACAACACCGATTACAGGCCACGGCCGGAGTCCGGGGAGCCTTCCGGCTCACGCAAGGACTCGCCTGCCGAACCCGCATCCACGGGCAGCTGCGCGACCTGCCCCGCAGCGCCTGCACCCGGCGCCGACTAGTCCATACGAACCCAGAACTTCTCGGACCCCGCACGGTGCACCGTCTCGACGAACCGGACGGTCCCGGTACTGTTCTCCATCGCGATAGAGTGCGTACGCGAACCCTGACCGAAGTACTTCACACCGCGGAGCAGCTCCCCATCCGTTACACCTGTGGCGATGAAGGCCGCGTCGTCAGTGTTGACCAGCGTGTCCATCTCAAGAATCCCATCGATGTGTGGGGTCCCCATCTCGATAGCGCGCTGCCGCTCCTCCTCGCTCCGCCATGCGAACCGGCCCATGAAGCACCCGCCGATGCACTTCATCGCGGCACACGCGAGCACGCCCTCAGGCGCAGCACCGATGCCGAGGTAGAGGTGGATGCCCGTGCCCTCGATGGCCGTCGCAACGGCTCCGAACACGTCGCCGTCCGAGATGAGCCTGATACGAGCTCCTGCAGCACGAACCTCAGCGATCAAGTCCTTGTGCCGCTCGCGGTCCAGGATGCACACCACGAGATCCTCTACGGGGCGCTTGAGAGCCTTCGCGACGTTGCGGATGTTCTCCGTGGGGCTGAGGTCGATGTGCACGGCGTCAGCCGCTGCGGGTCCCACGGCGACCTTGTTCATGTACGTGTCCGGCGCATGCAGCAGCGTGCCCTTGGGACCGAATGCAAGCACGGCCAGTGAGTTGGGCTGCCCGTACGCGGTGAGGTTCGTGCCTTCCAGCGGGTCCACAGCGATGTCGATTCCCTCGCCGCCGCACCCGACCTTCTCGCCGATGAAGAGCATCGGCGCTTCGTCACGTTCTCCCTCGCCGATCACGATCGTGCCGTCGATGCCGACATCGTTGAACGCCGCGCGCATACCCTCAACAGCAGCGTTGTCCGCGGCATGCTTGTCGCCTTTGCCCATCCACCGGCCTGCGGCCAGGGCCGCGGCCTCGGTCACCTCAAGCATCTCCACGATACGGGTGCTGTGCATAGCCCCTCCTTCGAATCGACCATCACGCCTTGTCGCGGCGCAGTACCGCCACGAAGTGCCCGTCAGGACCACCGCTCGTCGGCCACGACTGGAACATACCCTCAGAGGTCACGTAGTCTGCCCACGCGGCGGGCACGGACTCGATGGGTTCCACGGTGAATCGCACGCCTGAGGGAGACTCCAAGAACGACCGCACGACCCCCTCGTTCTCCGCGCGTGTGACGCTACAGGTAGAGTACACCACCCGGCCTCCGGGGCGGACGGTCTCCGCGGCCCCGGTGATCATCTGCAGCTGCAGACGTGCCATGCGCTCGACGTCGGCGATATCCAGCCTCCAGCGCTTCTCGGGATACCGACGGAGCGTGCCGAGACCGGTGCAGGGGGCGTCGAGCAGCGCAACATCAAAGACATCCGTGCCGCACGCCCGAGCGCTATCCCGGACGTCCCCGACCAGCACCTTCACGGCGGGCACCCCCGCAACGGACAAGCGCTCGAGAAGCCGCTCGGCCTTTCCCGGGTTGACCTCGACCGCCGTGATATCGGCCGATCCACCGCTGCGCATGGCGATCGACTGCAGGCACACCGTCTTGTTGCCACGCCCGGCACCTGCGTCGAGAACCTTCATGCTCGCGGCGGGCGTGCACGCAGCAGGCGCCATCTGCGCAGCCGCATCCATCGAGAACCACCCCGTCCTGTCAGTACCGGCGTGCACCGCAGCGGGCCGCCCGAGCACCAGACACTCGGGATCCGGCGGGGATGCTTCAGGCATCGCCGGCGCGAGGGCAAGGCGCGTGGCCGCGGGGGAAGCAGCGAATGGGTCCAGACGGACGTACGAGGGAGCACGGTCAGCACATGCGAGCAACGCTTCCCTCCCGCGCTGCGGCCCCAACGACGACAGGTACTCGTCGACGATCCAACCGGGGCACATGCTCACCCGGCCTAACGCATCCCGATCGGTCTGCGGGTCACCCCAGGGAAACGTCAGCGCTGCATCAACAACCTTCCTCAAGACCGCGTTCACCAGCCCTGTCGCGCGCGGCTGCACGCGCCGAGCCGCTGACACCGCC